>CASBRB010000192.1 GCA_949127975.1 Oscillatoriales cyanobacterium PMM_0019
CTGCCTCTAGTAGGCACAGGAGGCAGAGCCTCCAAAACAGCATTCCCAGGTGGAACCTGGGAACGAGCAACCTGGGGGGTGAAACCCCTCAATGGATTCGCCAACAGTATCTTTGAATCGCTGGCGGGATTGAAACGAAGCTAGAAATGTGGGTCTCGCAGGACAAGGGCTCTGCCTGATAACGAGAAATAACCTGTGTCGCTGTTACAGCCGATATATTTATAGAAGAGCTCAAGCGTCAGCGATGCGTCAGCCCGTGTCATCAACCCGGGCATATATAGGGGCAACCACAGGGGGATTGCCCCTACGAACCGCTATATGTAGCGTAGCTGTTAGTGATGGTGGGGATGATCGTGGGAATGATCGTGATGGTGGTGAGAATGTTCAGCTTGAGCTGCTGCTAGTTGGGGATTAACGGCAAGAGCCTGCTCTGACAATAAAGCCTCTATCTGGGGATGAGCCCACTCGGCTGCCATTTTTAAGAATTCTGGGTTAGAGTTAACGCAGGGCATCTGTACATAAGTTACTTCGGGATGTCGTCGCCGTAAACTATGTATGATATGGTCTACATCCAACAAAGTTTCGTGATTTTCTGTGGCAAAGCCAATCGGCATGAAGACAAGCGCTGTGGCACCCAGCAGAATTAAATTCTCAGCGGCTTGCTTGGCATCGGGTTGAGTCCATTCAATCAGAGGTGTGTCATGGTTGAGCCAACCTACTGAAATTAGAGGATAGCGATTAATCAGTCGCTCCCGTACCAATTCGTAGAGAGCCTGACTTTCTGTGATGCCAGAAGTAAAACCTTTGGCTTTGTGAGGGCAGCCGTGATTCATTAGCACGATGCCAGTTTGGGAAGGCAGATGTGCTACTGCCAAATCTTTAGCAATTTTTTCCTCAACTAACTCGGCTTGCAAATTAATGTAAGCTGGTTCGTTGTAGAATGAAGGAATGTAACGTTCTCCTTTGACCCAGTGTTCAGCACCGTCAGCCAGATGAACCAGGGCTTTATTAACTTGCTCGACGGCAATGCCGCTGGTGAAGATGGAATCTACTACTAACAGGGGGTAAATTAGTAGTTTGTCAAATCCCTGGGCTTTAATTTCTGCAAGGACTTGTTGAGGAAGAAAGGGGGCGCAAAAGTTGAAGGCTTTGAACACTTGGACGCGGGAACCCCACTTTTGTTGTAAGTGTTTTTCAATCCCAGCCCGTTGTTGTTCAAAAATAGCATTGTGTGGGGAAATAAAGTGACCGTGCTGGTGATTCCACTCATGCAAGTCAAACATTGCCAGAATTCGGGCTAGCGGGGGGTAAATCCAAGTTGGAACTGGGGCAAACTTAGCGGTGAGCAGATTTAAAGCCTGTTCGTTGTAGTTGGCGAAATCTTCGTAGCTCTCAACTTCGCCGTAACCCATTAGCAATACGGCAACCCGATCGTTTGCAGCATCTGAGTCGGGTGTCGTGTGTTTAATTTTTTCAGGCGTGGCAACCACGTTGCATTCCTCAACGGTTCTACACTTATATGTTAACATCCCCTCCGGGGGTACAGGGAGCAAAACTAAACAGGAGTAGCTTTCTCGATCGCTAGGAAAGGGGGGATGGGGAAAATCCCATAATAACCAATGACCATAATCATCTGTCCTGGGATACATTCGCCAGAATTAAATCAGGAATTTCTGGAGCAGTTACAATGGCAACCAGCAAATTTGTTAATTTTTCCGGCTCAGGACTACCCAGCTTATTCAGCTATTCACATTTTGCAGTTTTTGCGCCAGAGCCGCTTGCCACTGTCGCCAGTGGTATTTATCAGCTTCAGTGCAGGTGCTGTTGGTGCTATTGGGGCAGCTTGGGGGTGGCAAATGTGGGGTGGCACAGTAAAAGCATTTATTGCTGTTGACGGTTGGGGCGTTCCCCTGGGGGGTAACTTTCCCATCCATCGCCTAAGTCACGATTATTTCACCCATTGGAGTTCGGCGCTACTAGGAGCAGGGGAAGATAGTTTCTATGCAGATCCCCCTGTAGATCATTTAGACTTATGGCGTCAGCCCAGTAACGTAGACGGCTGGAGGGTATCCGTGGGCGTTACTGGTGAACAGCGCCAGCCTTTGACTGCTGCTGGTTTTCTCAGACACCTATTGCAGCATTATGCCTAATAAGGCTAATGTTAAAGTGTTGGGCTGATTTTCTCAGGCGCAAACTAGGTAAAACATCAAGAGGCTTCTACACAATTTCTATGTTTCCAGCAAATACTCCCACTGAGGGTAACGGATTTCGTGCCCTGGTAAAAAATCGGCTGTTTCTAACGCTGTGGAGTGGGCAGATCCTGTCCCAGGTGGCGGATAAAATCTTCTTCGTTTTGCTGATTTCCTTGCTGGAAACTTATCACCCGCCACGAGCGTTTGCCAATTCCATGCGCTCTATCTTGATGGTGGCGTTCACCCTACCAGCGATTTTTTTTGGTTCCGCCGCCGGGATTTATGTTGACCGATTTCCTAAAAAGCAAATTCTCGTGTTCAGTAACCTGATTCGTGGGTTACTGATGTTGGCTATCCCAGTGCTTCCCAAAGAGTTTTTAATCCTGCTGGTGATTACGTTTTTCATCTCGACAGTAACGCAGTTTTTTGCACCAGCGGAGCAGGCAGCTATCCCCCTATTGGTGCCACCTCAGAATTTGATGACGGCAAATGCCCTGTTTACCACCACGATGATGGGGGCATTAATTGTCGGCTTTGCCGTGGGAGAGCCGCTGTTGAGCTTTGCTAAAGGATGGATAGGCAACGATGGACAAGAAATCTTTGTTGCCGCTCTGTACCTGTTGGCGGCTGGCGCAATCCAGTTTATTCAAGTTAAAGAGACGGGAGTTTCTGGTAAAAATCTCACTGTTCATCCCTGGGCAGATCTCCAGGAAGGACTAACTTATCTGTGGCAAAACCGCCTGCTGAAGAATGCGATGGTGCAGATGACGATTCTGTATTCCGTTTTTGCGGCTTTAACGGTTCTGGCGATTCCTCTGGCACACAAGATTGGTCTTAAACATACCCAATTTGGCTTTTTATTAGCAGCCGCTGGCGTGGGCATGGTTGCTGGTGCTGGCGCTTTGGGTCATTGGGGCGATCGCTTCCACCATAAGCCATTGCCTTTGATGGGTTTTATAACTATGGCTTTTGTGTTAGCTGTCTTTAACTGGACGCCACAGTTGGCTGTCTTTATCCGGACGCCACACGTCTTGCTAGGTTTAGGGCTGAGTGCCTTTTTGGGGTTGGGTGCTTCCCTGATTGGTGTGCCGATGCAAACATTGATTCAACAACAAACACCAGCATCAATGCGTGGTAAAGTTTTTGGGTTTCAGAATAATGCAGTAAATATTGCCTTAAGTGCCCCCCTAGCGCTCATCGGGCCGCTGACAGATCACTTTGGCTTACGCACCGTCCTGTCGGGCATGAGTTTTGTGGTAGCTGTGGTAGGTGTCTGGGCTTGGCACAACACCCGCAATGTTTTACATGATGTCATCTAGAAAGGGAAAAGTCAACACTATAGCAGGAGTCAGGAGTCAGGAGTCAGGAGTCAGGAGTCAGGAGTAAAGCCCTTACTGTGACTGGATTTGAGATTGAGAGAATGTCAATACCGCCTTTCGCTGTTGCTATAAAAGGGCTAGAATATTAAAATAATATTGCGGTACACTCGGAAGTACATCAAATTGTATTAACCTGAGACTGAAGTATTAATACTACTTAAGGCATCATTAAATACAAACTTAAAAATACAAACTTACCAATTTTGTGAGGTTTAGTCGTGCTTGCCCAAAGCTTATCCGAAATCCAATTGCCACCTAAACAGAGCAGCCGCCGGACGGGTGCTTATGCTCTGATTGACAGTCTGATGCGCCACGGCGTTGAGCATATTTTTGGTTATCCTGGTGGAGCAATATTACCTATTTACGATGAAGTATACCGGGCAGAAGCCGCTGGTGGCATCAAGCATATCCTGGTAAGGCACGAGCAGGGAGCCGCCCACGCGGCTGACGGCTATGCTCGTGCTACTGGTAAGGTAGGTGTCTGTTTTGCCACATCTGGTCCTGGAGCCACTAATCTCGTTACTGGCATTGCTACAGCTCAGATGGACTCGATTCCAATGGTGATTATTACCGGGCAGGTAGCTCTGTCGTCAATTGGCAGTGACGCTTTTCAGGAAACAGATATATACGGCATTACGTTGCCGATCGTCAAGCACTCTTATGTAGTGCGCGACCCCAAAAATATGGCAACGATCGTAGCAGAAGCGTTCCACATCGCTAGCACTGGGCGTCCTGGCCCTGTGTTGATTGATGTGCCAAAAGATGTGGCACTAACAGAATTTGATTATGTGCCAGTGGAGCCTGGTACGGTGACTTTACCGGGATATCGTCCAACCTATAAGGGTAATCCCCGCCAGATTAACCATGCAGTGCATCTGATTCGTGAAAGTCGGCAGCCTTTGCTTTATGTGGGTGGGGGCGCGATCGCTTCCAACGCCTATGCAGAAATTCTTAAACTAGCTGAATTATTTCAGATCCCAGTAACCACCACTCTGCTGGGTAAGGGTATCTTTGACGAAAAGCACCCCTTGTCTGTGGCAATGTTAGGGATGCACGGCACAGCATACGCCAACTTTGCTGTCAGTGAGTGCGACTTGCTGATTGCGGTAGGGGCGCGATTTGATGATCGAGTCACAGGCAAGTTGGATGAGTTTGCCTCCCGCGCCAAGGTAATCCATATTGACATCGATCCTGCTGAAGTAGGTAAAAACCGTACCCCTGACATTCCCATTGTGGGAGATGTCCGTATGGTATTGATTGATTTGCTGCGCAGGTGCGAGGAACTGGGAATTGAATCCGATCGTAAACAAACCCAAGCGTGGCTGACACGGATTAACAAGTGGCGGGAAGAATATCCCCTAGTCGCACCGCAATATCCTGATATCCTGTCGCCGCAAGAGGTGATTGCCGAGTTAGGGCGTCAAGCGCCTAATGGCTACTACACGACGGACGTGGGGCAACACCAAATGTGGGCAGCGCAATTCCTCAAAAATGGTCCTCGCCAGTGGATTACCAGTGGGGGATTGGGGACGATGGGCTATGGCTTGCCCGCAGCTATGGGCGTTAAGGTAGCTCTGCCCCATGAAGAGGTCATCTGTATCAGCGGCGACGCTAGTTTTCAGATGAATATGCAGGAATTAGCTACCTTAGCACAGTTTGGCATTAATGTCAAGACTGTAATTATTAACAATGGCTGGCAGGGGATGGTGCGTCAGTGGCAGGAAGCTTTCTATGGGGAGCGTTACTCGTCCTCGAATATGGAAGTGGGAATGCCAGACTTTGTAATGTTGGCTCAGGCGTTTGGGATTAAAGGGATGGTGATTAGTAGCCGGGATGAATTGCAGGATGCTCTAGCGGAAATGCTGGCACACCTAGGTCCCGTGCTAGTGGATATCCGAGTAAAAAGGGATGAAAACTGTTATCCAATGGTGGCTCCAGGCAAGAGCAATGCTCAAATGATTGGGTTACCATCACGCAGCAAGTTGGAAGCAACAGAGCTAATGTACTGTAGTAGCTGTGGTGCTAAAAACGTCGCCAGCAACAACTTCTGTCCTGAATGCGGTACTAAGTTGTAGACGGGGGAACAATTGTAGGGGCAATCCCCCTGTGGTTGCCCCTATATATGCAATGCCTCTAAATATAGTTGCTATAATTGTAGGTTGGGTTGAGGAACGAAACCCAACATCACCACTGTGGGAGTAAGTTGGGTAACGCGATCGCTCAACCCAACCGAAATCTGCTAATAATTGTAGGTTGGGTTGAGGAACGAAACCCAACATCACCACTGTGGGTTTAAGTTGGGTAACGCGATCGCTAGTCTGCGTAAGCCCTGAAATATTAGTAATTTTGGGTTATGACACCTGCAACAGCCAAAGCCAACCGTACTCAACTCAATGCACCATTGCCACAATGGCAACCCGCCAAATGGGAAGATTACTTAGCTTGGCGTGACAAACTGACTTCAGAAAGAGTCAGACTGTTTTTTAATGGGGGATACCTTTTTGTTGACATGGGTTCAGAAGGAATTAACCACGCCAGATATAGCGAACTGTTCACAATGCTGTTTTTTATCTGGTTTAGTCGCATACCAGGGCAGATTTTCGATTCTTTAGGCGGTTGTTTAATCGAGAAACCGAACACCAAAGCAGCATCGCCAGATTTAGTTTTGTATATCGGTGAAGGTTCACCACGTTGGCAAGAGGGGGAACCGCGTTACCTAAATTTGAATCAGTGGCGGGTACCTGATTTGGTGGGTGAAGTCGGTGACACCACTATAGCAACTGATTTGGATGAAAAGAAGCAGCTTTATGCGGCTTTAGAAATTCCTGAATATTGGGTTGTTGATATCCGAGGTACAAGGGTGTTAGCGTTTCGTTTGCAGTCAGATGGCAGGTATCAGCAATGCGAATATTCTGTAGCAGTTAAGGGGTTGCCTATTTCTCTGTTAGAGCAGACAATAGCTCAACTGAGTCAGGGAACTAATGGCAGTGCGGCTCTCTGGTTTGCCCAACAGCTTGCCAATTTGTAGCGTTGAAAATAGCCTAGCCCAATCACCAAACACCAAACACCAAAGTGACAACACCGATCGCTATTCAATGAGTGACATTCTTTTATTCTTAGCAAGGTAATGTTCATCTAAAGCCCGTCTAAGAATCATTTCGATCGCGGCTTCACTACTAATATTAAGTTCCGAGGCTATTTCATCAAGTTCATTGAGCATAGACTGAGTAATATCAAGCTGAGTAGAGATAAGAGTCTGCGATCTTCGTGCAGTGATTAAGTGGGGTGTGCCTACTCGGGTGGTTATTGGATCGAAATACCGATCGATAATTTCTTCCCCTGCTTCAATTTTTTGCTCTAATTCATCGGTAGTAATATTGTTCATAAATTTTTCGCTCCCTTTTGCTGCTCTTCCAATAGGTGATTAACCAAATATATTCGCCTTGTCGCTCATAACGAACTTAGTAAATAACAGACACAATAATATTGTTTAAGTATCCTATGGCGATAAATTGTTCTGGGTCATCTGTTTTCATCCTTTCTACATAAAAACCAGCAAAGATTGTAACAACTTCTTCAAAAGAGTAACCTCTTTGAGATTTAAAAAGCTGATTTTTACGATCGTCCCAGTCAAAGCGCATGGTCTTTATTCATTATCGTTTTTCAGATTCTCCCTTAAAGCAACCGTACCCTATTATACCACAGGCTGTTCCCTATCTTTCACTTGACACAAGTTCCGCTTTGGGGTAGATGGACACGATTGTGAGAATGATTTTGGGGTCGTTGGGCAGTTAGCGATAGCGTCAGCGAAGCGTTTGCGTAGCATGCCGTAGGCGTAGCCCTTGGCGTTAGCGCAGCCGCCCTTGGCGGATCGCATCCTGTGTTGTCATCTTTTAAGTATGCGATGCGCTAACGCGCCGCTAAAGGCTTCGCTAACGCTAACGCACCATGCCGAGCAAGAAATGTTAATATTGGCTCCTTATACTAAGAGCTGCTTTTTTTGAAAAACGTTAACTTTTTCTTGAGAGCTGAACCTGTACCTAGAATGCCAACGACTAATAAACCGAATGTAAAAGTAGGTTCGGGAACAGATGCCCCACCAACAGGAACGTTTGGTATGCTGGTTGTAAACACCGCTATCCGGTTGTTACCAGTATCTGCAATATAGACACTTTGCCCACTGCCTATGGCAACACCGGAAGGATTTATAAACTGTCCGTTGCCAAAACTATAACTACCAAGAAAGTTACCAGCATTATTAAATGCCTGTACGCGGTTGTTACCACCATCAGCAACATAGATACTCCCTCCTTTGTCTAATGTAATATCAAAGCCGCCACCCGAAAAATTAAACTGCCCATTGCCACTACCAGAACTACCGAACGCAGAAATAAAGTTGCCATTACTATCAAATTTTTCGACGCGGTTGTTACCATTATCCGTAACATAGATATTGCCCTGACTATCTACAGCAAGAGCTCCTGGTTCATTCAATTTCCCGTTACCGTTTCCCAAACTACCGAATGCCGAGATAAAATTACCGCTAGTATCAAATTTTTCTATGCGGTTGTTATTAGCGTCAACAACATAAACATTTCCGCTACTGCTTGTGGCAATTGAGCCAACACCTATTGGCTGATTAAACTGTCCGTTACCACTACCAGTGCTACCGAACGATAAAAGGAAGTTACCACTACTGTTAAATTTTTCGACGCGGTCGTTACTAGAATCGCTAACATAGATATTTCCCGCACTGTCTACGTTAATGCCATTCGGATCATCAAACTGTCCGTTACCACTACCAGGACTACCAAATGCCAAAAGAAAGTTACCGTTACTATCAAATTTTTCTATGCGTCTGTTAAGTTGGTCAGCAACATAGACATTCCCCAAATTATCTGTGGCGACAGATATAGGTTGATTAAACAGTCCATTGCCACTGCCAAAGCTCCCGAACGTCTTCGAGAAAGTTAGTAACGCGGCTGAAGCGGGTGTACCTAACGCTAATATGGTAAATACTGGTACAGTTGTACTAATTAAGCCAAGCAGTAGTTTTGTTAATTTCATAAAACAGTGTAGGTAGATTCACGAGGTAGACATTAGTACTCTCAAAAGAGAGAGTCAGGAAAGTGGGTGCAATACATCTATGGTAGGGGCGGGCACGGGGGCACCGTACCTCACGCTGCGGCAAGCCGCTGTACTGCCTGACAACCAGCCAAGCTAAACGATGTCGTTAAATTGATGATAAACTAGATATAACTAGCAAGCGACTAACTGAAGCTAGCAATTTGGTTAGGATGAGGTTAGCAATTTACCAAGACTCTCTGCAATGGCACCTAATAAAGAACTTTTTGCCGAGGCTGCGAATAACTGGGATCTAGAAAAACTGTACAAAGCTCTGGCAGAAGCCAAGAGAAAGATGGCTCCTCGCTCCAGAAGGGGGCTTACAGAAACTGAAAAGCTATACTTACGAGGATTACTTTGCGACTATAGTCCTGCTGAAATAGCTCGCCAACTCCATCAGAGTACCAAGGGTGTTGAGGTTTATGTAAGTAAAACTTTATATCAATACTTAAAAAACCTGGCAGATGTTCCCAATGAAAAAATGGGAAGCTGGAGAGATATCCACGATTTGCTAGAAAATGCAGGATATAAAAATAAGAAATCTTTTGCATCTAAATTTAGTAATTCTTTACCGCTCGATGCGTTAGTAAAGATAGTTGATATGGGTTTTGATAATCAAAATACGCTTACTATTGATATCAATATCCGATTATCATTTCCTTCAGATTCAGAATCCCCAGGAACAGAAGACCGAAACTCTAGCGATCGAACTTCTCTGTGAATACGATATTATATGGGGGGCGATCGGGATTCGTCAATATTCCCAAAGGACTTGAGTCTAATAAGATTATCATTTTTTTGGGAAACAGTGGTCGATTTGAGAGGCGGTCTTCATCTAATGCCTGTTGCAAATATTCATGCTTTTCAAGTGAGGTACGGTGGGATGGTAGGGGCGGGGTTTCCCCGCCCCTACTCTAATGATGCGGTGGGTTACGAGTTAAGCTAACCCACCCTACGAATTGAGCTAATTGTTTGGTGGGTATCAAGATAGGCGATTTTGTCGTCCGTGGTAGACCTTCAGGATTAGAACTTCGTCCTCCAGTACAATGTAGTGGAGAATGTAGCCGGATTTGCCGAATCGAACCAGCAGCTTTCTTAGTCCCGGAGCAGAGATAATCGGCGTTCCTCGTTGTGGGGTTTGCCCTAGACTTTTTCCAGCTTCGACGATCGCTTGCAAGGCGCGAGTTGCGGCTTCTGGATTGCGGGCATTAAGAAAATGGTATTGGCGATCAAGATCAGCTAATGCTGCCCGTGACCAAATTACTTTGGGCATGGCTGTCTGTAGTCGGTGCCAAGACTATTAACCCAGGCTTCAACCTGTTCATGGGGGATACCATCCTGCTGGTAGTTCGCCAGAACATCTAAGCTTTGCTGGATCATCTCTGCTTCGGTAAGCGGGGAGAAGTTAAGATGTTCGTCGAGTTCACCAAAGGTTTCATCTGGGATTGAACTGTCGAACGCGCTTGCAGGGATCGCAGCTTGCTGGTTTTGAGCTTCAAGCAACCGAACGCCCGCTAGAAGAACTTCGATAGCAGTTTGATAGTTGCCGCGATTGATTTGGCGTTGCACCAATTGCTCTAGTTCGGGTGACAAAACAATTTGCATGGGACTTTTCCACACCAACTTACCACTAATTCATTATAGCGCCGGGAAAGTTTAGGTAGTTTAGATAGGTTGGGTTGAGGGACGAAATCCAACGTAGATGATACCGAATCCGAGTTAGCTATCCCTGTTTCTTGAAACTTGTGTGAGCCAAGTAGGGGTTTAGCATTGCTAAACCCCTACCTTAGCTGAAAAGAGCAGGGTGGTTGAATCCAAACAAAGAAAAATGATCACCCATTGAGACTACCGTAAGTTAAGGTAGTCTCCAGGAATGGTGATCAAAGCCTGTCACCTTAAAGTAGACGAAGATAAGTTTGTCATTGCGAGTTCTTAGCGTAGCAATCCCAAGCTAAGCGCGATTGCTTCACTGCACTGCGTTCCGTATGCGCTACGCGCATGCTACGCAAACGCAATGACATACCAGTTTCATCCTACCGGGCATGATCTAACTAGCTTTTTCAGCTAATTTATTTTTTCTCTTCGTGACGTTCTCCCCCGCTAACCCTGACGGGTATAACGGGGACTTCAAAGATAGAATATCCATTACTAACAGAGTAATCTATCTCTAAAGTTTCACAGTTCAACGGGTGAGTATCCTCTAGCCCTCCCTGTGCAGAAACCATGAGTCCCACGGCATGGTAA
>CASBRB010000193.1 GCA_949127975.1 Oscillatoriales cyanobacterium PMM_0019
CCCCTATATATGGCGGTTCGTAGGGGCAATCCCCCTGTGGTTGCCCCTATATATGGCGGTTCGTAGGGGCAATCCCCCTGTGGTTGCCCCTACATATAGCGGTTCGTAGGGGCAATCCCCCTGTGGTTGCCCCTATATATGCCCAGCAGTTTAGTTAAACAAAAAGTTACCTTCTAAGAGGATGTAGTTATGAGTCGCGGTATTTATATTCTTGCTAACGATCGCGTGCTAGATAATACGATAGCACTGCTCAATAGCATTCGCCTTTATGACGCTAATACGCCCATTGTGATGATTCCCTACAACCGTCAATATCAAACTCTAGCTAAAGTTATTAACAAGTCCTATGGCGTGCAAATATATGAAGATTTACAGATAATAGAAGATATATCTAATCTCTGCAACCAAATTTGTGGTTCTAGTTTTTTTGAAAGACCAAATCTTCTGCGTAAATTCGCCTGCTGGTTTGGACAATTTGATGAATTTTTGTATATTGATACAGATATTGTGGTTTTTGAAAGAATTATAGAAAATCTCAAATATCTTAATGAATACGATTTTATCTGCTGCGACTATCAACACTTAGCTGGAGTTGAGCAAGTTTTTACACCTAAGATTAGAGAAATTTTTAGTGATTCACAGCTTAACAATGTTTTCAATGTTGGGTTTTTTTGTTCAAATAAAAATTTATTATCTCAAGAAGATTTGAGTAATACATTTAAGTTTTGTGCCAAATATCCCGATTTTTTTTACTTAAAAAATTCCGAACAAACACTTATGAATTACTTAATGCTGAAAAAAAATATTGCCATATTTAATATAGCTAATCAGCCTAGTAAAGAACCTGGTAATTGGGCAGGGAGCCCAAATTTTAAGGAACGAGATAAAATTTTAATTGACTCAAACGTTAATAAACCATTAAAGTTTCTGCATTGGGCAGGTATCCAGATAGAGCCTGGTTGCCCTTACTGGGATATCTGGGAACACTACCGTTATTTGAATACATCAAAGCCAGAGCAATTACCACCGAATAAAACTAAAAAAACGCTGTGGCAAAAAATTAAACAAAAAATCAAGTCCTTACTATCAATCTATCAATGATTGAATGAAATTGCCTTCACCGATTCAAGACAAAGACCGCCTGGATTCTTATTTTATAAACTGCAGCAGCAGCGAACCGATACTTTGCAGGATACCCAAAAAACTAGATCCGCCATTTTTGTGTGGCTGATTAGCTAATTCTATTCCTTTTAAAAAGTTTTGTGATGTCTGGTAGCCCGATGTATCTCCCTGGGCTAAAAACAGTTGACTAGCCATCTTAGCATCTTGGGTTGCTTTAGCCTCGTCTCTGAGTTGGTAAAAAGCCATTCCACGACCTAGATAGGCAGCAGCGAACTTGGGATTGATACTCAGTGCCATATTGTAATGATCGATCGCTCCCAAATCGTTTCCCGCCTGATCTTCTAGTAATGCCCACTTGTAAAACTCCTCAGCCGTTCCAGCAGATTGGGGAATGCCAATTGCCCCCTGGACGTAAGCACTACTCAGTTGTGTACTTGTTAAATTCGCATTTTGCAGGTAGCTTTCTCTCATGTCAGCACCAGTCAGGTTGGCACCAGTCAAATCGGCACCTATCAGGTTGACACCAAACAGAGAAGCACCGCTGAGGTTAGCACCTTTGAGGTTGGCACCTCTGAGGTTGGCTCTGGCTAGATTGGCACGACTCAAGTCAGCGCCACTGAGTTGGGCACCAGACAAGTCAGCCAACACTAAACCTGCTCCACTTAAATCACACTGCTGGCATTGTTTAGTTGACAGCAGTTGTCTGGTATGTTCGATATTCTCAGCCAAAGCAGGCACAGCTATATTTGTTGTAGCGAGCAGTGTAGCGAAAGCCAAAATTTTCAGTTTCATCAGCGCACACCAAGCTTGGGTCAATATATTGTAACTTAGCACAGCCAATCATGCCATTGCTAGGACATATACAATCTAGCTTTTGGCGCGTTAAAACTACATATAGCGGTTCGTAGGGGCAATCCCCTTGTGTGTGCCCAGTGTGCCCAGTATAATTGTAGAGGCGCATCCCGCCAAGTTCCCACAATAGATATATTGTCAACCTCTGCGACATGAGCGTAAACCTTTGCGACCTTTGCGTTAAAAAAAATTATGCCTAAATTGAACCATGCTATAATAGAACACAAAATGTTTAACTGGGAGGGTTAATGATAATTTTATCAGAAAATAAGCTTAATTTGAAGTACAATAGTATCGGATTTATTCGCTTTTTTTTAGCATTCTTGGTGCTTTACGCTCATGCTTTTGAATTAGGCGGATTTGGGCATGATTTTGTTTATCACTTGAGTGGCGATGTTTACAGCCTTGGGGCAATTGCTGTAGATGGTTTTTTTGCTCTTAGTGGTTATCTGATTACCAGTAGCTACCTGAGACTCAAATCTTTGCCCATATTTTTGTGGCACCGGATACTACGCATATTTCCTGGCTACTGGATATGTCTAATTGTTGTTGGCATTGGCTTGCCGTTATTGTTCGGTAATCCTCCCGATATTGGTTACATTGGACACAATTTTTTGCAGCTTATTACTAATGCGTTTGCTGCTATTGTTGGTTTTGTTATCCCGCTATTGATTGGTTGGCTTCCTAATCTTCAGCATATCCAGCAAAAAATTTTGCTATTTCAAGGGCAAGATATTATCACACCATTATTTATCAATAATCCCATCCCTAATGTGATTAACGGTTCCCTGTGGACTCTAGAACCAGAGTTCAGAGCCTACCTGCTCATTGGCTTACTAGGCTTTGTAGGGGTACTGAGGAAGAATTTCACATACTGCCTACTGCTACTGGTTTGGGTAGCATATGTACTTTATTTTAAAAAGCATCCAGACTTAGCGCTAGTTTCAAATCTAAGACTTCCAGCTCATTTTTTAGCGGGTGCAGCATTCTATTTCTGGAACCCTCCCCTTAAGCCAATACTGGCTGCCGCCGCTTTCGTTCTAGGAGCAATAGCATTACTTGGAGGATTTTATCCTGTAGTATCACCCCTCACTATAACATACTTGCTTTTGTGGCTAGCGGCTGTATTACCATTTCAAAGTATTGGCAGAATCAGAGATTATAGCTATGGACTGTATATTTACGCCTATCCTGTTCAGCAAACAATTGCTGCTTATAAATTCACTCAATGGGGATACTTGATATACTTACTGCTTTCAGTTATCTGTACTCTTATATTTGCGTCGCTATCCTGGCATTTTATTGAAAAACCAGCCTTGAAATGCAAAGATATTTTTTCTAGGAAAAACAAATGATACCAAATCCGGGTTGGTTATCCCCCTTTTTATTATTTGATAAACTTATATTCAAAGTATAGCAGGAGACAGGAGACAGGAGTCAGGAGACAGGAGTCAGGAGACAGGAGTCAGGAGACAGGAGTCAGCGTAACCCCCCTGCCGAAACCAAAAATATAACAGCATCCTCCGCGCCGCAATGCGATAAACCTTTGCGCCCTTTGCGATTAAAAAAATTAACTCAAATGGGTAATCATGGAGTCAGCGAGTCTGCGAGTCTGGAGTAAAGCCCTTACTGTGACTGGATTTGAGATTGAGAGAATGTCAATACCGCCAAGCGCTGTTGCTGTATCAGGTACGCTCAGTGACAACCCAACCCAACCCATTACCCTCCAACTTGACCCCGAATTGCTGGCACAGGTTCAAGCGATCGCAGGCAGTCCTGAAAATTTACATGATTTTTTACTGAGGGCGACCGAGCATGAAGTCCAGCGATCGCAACCATTTACTCAAAAGCATCGATTTTGGGAAAATGTCGAACAATTGCATACTGAAATGGCAGCAGAAGGCATCGAAATTGAGAAATGTGTTAAGTTTTAGGTTGGGTTAGCGCTTAGCGTCACCCACAATCCACTATAAGTACTGCTGGAGTTACGCACTACCTCTACATATAGTGGTTCGTAGGGGCAACCATAGGGTAAGGGAAAGGGACTGGGATTGGGTGAATTCTTAACCTACCCAGTCCCTCTCCCTCTCCCTCTCCCTCTTTGGTTGCCCCTATATATGCCCAGTCTGCGTAAGTCCTGCACCTCTATCAATTATGAAACTTCCCTGGACTAAAAAATTCTTAGTTTTTCAAGGTGTCCTGTTGAGTCTGTTAGCTCCCTCTCCAACAGCGGCACAGATTAATCCAGATACCACACTGCCTCATAACTCACTGATGACGCCAGTGGGGAATGTACTTCAGATTGATGGAGGTACTAGGGCGGGAAATAATCTATTTCACAGCTTCACTCAGTTTAATGTACCTACTGGGGGAACTGCTTTCTTCAACAACGCCCTAGACGTAAGCAACATCTTCTCGAGGGTGACGGGTGGAAGTGTCTCTAATATTGATGGCATCCTTAGAGCCAATGGTACGGCTAATTTATTTATACTCAATCCTAATGGGATTATTTTTGGTAAAAATGCCCAGTTAAACATCGGCGGCTCTTTTCTGGGGAGTACAGCGTCGAGCTTAAATTTTGCTGATGGCACGGAGTTTAGTGCTAATACTTCCCTACCTAATTCATTACTAACTGTAAGTGTACCAGTTGGTTTAGGATTTGGAAGTAATCCAGGAGCCATTCGCGTCCAAGGCAACGGAAACAGTATAAGCATTAATAATTCACTATTTTTACCAGCTACAAGAGGTAGTAACTCAACTGGTTTACAAGTAAGTCCGGGAAAGGTATTAGCTTTAATAGGGGGTGATATAGCCCTAGAAGGTGGCATAATGAGCGCCGAGTCCGGGCAGATTGAGTTAGGCAGTGTTGGTGAAGGAGTAGTTAGCCTCAGCTCAACTAATTCTGGTTGGAATTTTGGATATGAAGGGGTGTCTTCTTTCAAAAATATTCAGCTATCTCAAAGAGCATTAGTAGATGCTAGTGGCAATGGTAATGGTTCTATCCAGGTACAAGGGCGTAATGTTTCATTACAGGGTGGTTCAGGAATCTTGATTCAAAACCAAGGGAACCAACCAGCAAATCAAATAACTGTAAATGCCTCAGAGTCTTTGGAATTGAATGGCTCTTCTCCAGATGGAAATTCCACAATTGGGACTGAAACTTTAGGGAGCGGCAATGGTGGAGACATTACAATTTTTACCAAAAAATTATTTCTTCAAAATGGAGGAGGGATATTGACGAGAACATTTAGTGCTGCTAAGGGAGGAGAGCTAACTGTTAATGCTATAAACTTGATAAAAATATCGGGATTTTCACCTATTACCTATTTGGGAAGCAATATCAGCGCGTTAACTCTCAGTTCTGGAAATGCCGGAAATGTAGCAGTTTCAACAGAACAGTTAAGTATTCAACAAGGAGGATCGGTAGCATCTTCAACATTCGGAACAGGCCCCGGAGGAAATGTGACCGTAAATGCAGTTCAATCTATAGAACTGATTGGGGTTAATCCGATAAATTTTTCACCAAGCGCTCTGACTGCTGCAAGTTTGAACGCTGGAAATGCTGGCAAGGTAATAATCAACGCATCAAGGTTAGTGCTTCGGGATGGAGGCAGAGTCGATACTGCTACTGTTGCAAGTGGAAATGCCGGAAGTGTTACCATCAACGCAACCGATTCCGTAGAAGTGAGCGGTACAGTCCCCGGTTCTATCAATCCTAGTCTTATTGATTCTTCTGCTAATATTTTAGATAGAACCTTACAGGAAATTTTAAGACTGCCTCCAGTTCCTTCAGGAGCATCTGGAGATGTAACAATTAACACTGGGCGGTTGATTGTTACTAATGGTGGTTTAGTCAATGTCAAAAATGATGGGATAGGCAATGCCGGGAACTTGATAATTAATGCTAACTCGATTTTTCTAGATAATTCGGGTGGCATTACAGCAACAAACGAAGTCGGTAGCGGTGGAAATATTACCTTGAATACCCAGCAGTTACAGCTACGCCACAACAGCCCGATATCGGCTACCGCTGGTAATAACGGGGATGGGGGCAATCTCAATATTAATGCCAATACCATAGTTGCTATAGAAAATAGCAACATCACAGCTAATGCCAATTTGGGGAGAGGTGGTAATATTGAAATCGCAACTCAAGGACTTTTCACATCTCCAAATAGCCTGATTACTGCTAGCTCTAATGCCGGGGTTGAGAATCAAGGTGTTGTCAACGTGAAAATTTTAGGATTTGACGCTAACAATGCCCTGACACCAATTAGAGGAAATTTAGTGAGTACGGAACAAGCCATAGCAGGTAGTTGTATTGCCAGGAGCAATAAACAGCAGGGTAGGTTTATAGTCACTGGTACGGGGGGATTACCTACCACTCCTTATGGGTTTTTAACCAATAGATATCCTGTTATAGGGTTACAGCCCCTTGGTTCAAACAGAAGTTCTATACCCAATCAGGGGAAACCTGAGATTGCCAAATGGCATATAGGCGATCCTATCGTAGAAGCTCAAGGTATCGTGCGAACACCGGATGGAAAAATTTTACTCAGTTCCACACCTCAAAACTCCACACCCGAATCGGCTAATTCTTTGGTATGTCATCCTAATAACGAGCCCCACAAATCGTGATGAATAATTACTCTCTATTGACACTCCCCGGTCGTCATACACGGGGATTCTTGGTTCGCTGAGCGAACTTGCCCATACTGAGTTGCCTCAGCACAAGTAGAGGTTCCCTCTCCCCAAGCGTTCAGATCGTTATCGA
>CASBRB010000194.1 GCA_949127975.1 Oscillatoriales cyanobacterium PMM_0019
GGTTGAATAGAACGAGGTTGGGGTTGGGGTAGCTCGTCTGGCATCCGGATAATTTTTCCGGAGAAGGTTTTGATGAGCTTTTGGGCAGCAGACGCGACTGCTTCTACCTCCGAGTCTGGAATCTTTGGAGGTGGTGGTTGCAGTTTTTGAGTTGGTGGTACGGTCGGTGGAGGAGGTTCTACTGTGGGATTAAATTTGGGAGTCTCTATTTTTGTTTGAGGTGTAACCTGTGAGGGAATCTGCTCCGGTGGTTTTGTTAGTGGATTCTGGGCTGGATTCTCCTGCTTGACTTCAGGGGAAGGCTTTGACTCTGAATCTTTACTGGGCTGTGCCTTCGGTTCAGGACTACGATAACGCTGCTTATTTTTAGGAGTATTATGATTCTCAGTCGGGTATATGGCTTCTATTTTCACCTTCACCTGAAGATTGAGAGCTTTCTGAAAAGCTTCTTCAATCATCGGGCGTCCTTCTTGGATGTCCTCGCACCATATCTGGGGTATACCAATCCGAGCTTCCTGACCATCAAATGCTATCAGATGACCTAGTTGACCTAGTAACGCTCGCCTAGAATTCGGCTCAACATAAGCTAGCACCTGTTGCCAAATCTGATGATAGTCACTATGCTTTGCGGGAACTTCGGCAGGTTGGGAGACTTGGGGACTGGGTTCTGGCTGTTCCCTAGGTTGCTCTTTTGGTGTCTGAGTCTGGGAAACTTCAGTGGTTGGTGTTGGTGTTGGGGCAGGTGGGGTGGCTGGTGGTTGTACCTCTGGTTTTGGTGACGCTCCAGGCGCATGGGGTTGGGTTTCTTTCCCCACAGAGGTGAGGCGCGAAGAGTTTTGGGGAGGAGATTTTGGTTTTTCGGTGCTGGAAATAGCCAGCGCTGACGGCAATAAGCCAACAATTGTCACTTCTAACCATAAGCCCGGCTGAGTGGTGTTTTTGATTTGGAATTCGCTGTCTTTGAGGTATTTCGACCCAGCTAAAATTGTGTCAGTATCCCAATGAAGGGCTTCCTCACACAACGCTTTCCAGGTGGTGCTTGTCAATGCCACCAGTTCGCTGCGCGTCGGGGCGGTTTTAGCTATGAGCAAATCTCGATAAAAACCAGCGAGATTCTGAAGTATAATTAAAGGTTCTCTACCTCGATCCATTAAATGACGAACGCGGGAGATCACGGCTTCGGGGTTGTCGGATACTAGGGCTTTCAGCAGTTCCATTAAATCCTGTTCTGGCACCGATCCTACTAAATCCCAAACTTTCTCCACCGTCACTTCACCTGGTAACAAGCTCAACTGATCGAGGAGACTTTCGGCATCGCGCAATCCTCCCTGTGCAACTTGCGCCACCAGTGCTAGAGCATCATCCTTTATATTAATATTTTCCTTAGTAGCAATTATCCTTAAATGCTGGACCATCGCATCTATTGCTATCCTGCGGAAGTCAAACCTTTGACATCGAGAAATTATAGTTGCTAATACCCGCTGGGGGTCAGTTGTAGCTAGGATAAATACAACGTGCTTTGGTGGCTCTTCTAAAGTTTTCAGTAAGGCATTGAATGCTGCCACCGATAACATATGACACTCGTCAATAATGTAAACTTTATAACGACACTGCACCGGAGCAAATTGAGCTCGCTCAATCAATTCGCGGATGTTATCAACACCAGTGTTGCTGGCAGCGTCGATTTCTATGACATCCAGTGCTGATCCGGAAGCGATCGCTCGACATACCTCACACACCCCACAAGGGCGTTCCGTAGGTACCTCACCAGAGCGGCAATTAAGAGACTTTGCCAAAATCCGGGCGCTAGAAGTCTTACCAGTGCCCCTAGGTCCGGTGAACAAATAGGCAGGGGCAATTTTTGAGGAGCGGATAGCATTGCTTAGGGTAGTGGCGATCGCCTCTTGCCCCACCAGATCCGCGAACGTCTGGGGGCGATATTTGTGGTGGAGGGGTTGGTAAGTCACAGCAGCATTGGGTGCATTGTGTTATAGTTAATTTTAGAACAATTTTGGTAACTATTATCCGATCAATTTCCTATAGTGGGGACGCCTTTGAGGATAAGCGTTGTAGGTTGGGTTGAGGAACGAAACCCAACTAATAGGTGTGAAAACCTTGGTTTTCCCTCTGTTGAAGCTCTCAGCCAATTGATTAGTAAAATTTATCATACTAAGTGTTGGAGAGTCTTGTCATTAACCTCCCCATACCTTACTACCGCTTAAGTTTTTGGCTATTTTCTGGCATTTTAGCACACTAAGTTGGTTAGATACAGGTATAGCAGAGCCAAAAGTTTTAAAGAGGTATAAAGCTGCTTGAACTCAAGCTAGCGATCTCTACAATGCGCTCTACTTGAGCAGTTACCGTCCCACCGTCCCAGTTGTTACCGTCTTAGCAATACGACGGTCGTTGACATTTAGTAAATTACATTTGCTTAAGTTTACAAGATACAGATCTGCTTCACTGAGGTTCGCCCCACTTAGGTCAGCTTCAGAAAAATCTCGTTTGCCTGCTACATAAAATGCTGTTCTTCCGTACTTAGTGTGCTCGCATTTTGATTAAACTGCCAACACTGGATTGAAATTAAGCATTTATAGGCTGATTGGTTGGTATCCTAGTCCGCCCGCCACTCAAGTGGCGGGCTAATAGCTAAAGTCCATTAAAATGGACTGAAATAATTACCGAAAATGGGACTAGTTAAATCGAATTTGGTATTAGTCCTCTTGAGCGAGGACTTGAGCTAGTAGCTAGGGGTTTTAACCCCTAGCGGGCTCGAGGACAAATTTCACCCCGATTATCGGTTCTTAATTACTATAGGACTTACGCATAAACCCTATTCTTCGGGTGGGTTAGCGCAAGCGCGTAACCCACCATCCA
>CASBRB010000195.1 GCA_949127975.1 Oscillatoriales cyanobacterium PMM_0019
ATTTGGTGATTGGGGAAGAGGTCATTAGTTTTATTTCTGACAATTGAGACTTGACCAAGCTCTCCTATAATCCTATTCTGGCAATTATGAGAACAATCAGTAAAACTGGATGCAAGCAATCAAAGGTACTACTCGACTGCTAGGCGTTATTGGCTACCCTGTAGAGCATTCCCTGTCGCCGATAATGCACAATGCCGCGATCGCTCACATGAATCTAGATTATGTCTACGTACCCTTTCCTATTAAACCAGAGGATTTAGAAGTAGCGATCGCTGGCTTTGCCGCCATTGGTTTGGTGGGCTTTAACATCACAATACCCCACAAACAAGCAATTATACCCCTATTAACCGAAGTTTCCCCAGTCGCTAAGGCTGTAGGAGCCGTGAACACAGTTTTTAGCACCAGTGAGGGTTTTTGTGGCACTAACACCGATGTCGAGGGATTTCTCGCTCCACTAGATAAAAACCGAGATTGGAGTCAAACTGTAGCAGTAATTTTGGGCAATGGGGGTGCATCACGGGCAGTGGTGGCAGGTTGTGCCCAACTCGGCTGTGCTTCTGTGCGAGTTGTCGGACGCAACCAGGATAGGTTAAACCAATTTTTAAACAGTTGGAGTAATTCCTTATCTGTTAATCTTAGCATCCACCTATGGGAGGAACTACCAGATTTCATCTCCCAGACAGACTTGCTGGTAAACACAACGCCCATCGGAATGTATCCCCACGTTGAAGCATCGCCAGTAGATGTAGGAGTGATGGAAAAACTACCACTAGGAGCTTGCGTCTATGACTTGATTTATACACCCAACCCAACAAAGTTTCTCCGACAAGCTCAAAAAGCAGGCGCTAGAACTATTGATGGACTAGAAATGCTCGTTCAACAGGGAGCCGCCGCCTTGCAAATTTGGTTGCAGCAGCCAGTGCCCGTAGACATCATGCGCCAATCCCTACAAAATTATTTAGGGTTCCGCAACTCACATTAGCGACGAGTCAGCAACATTTTCATCCCGTGCTTGGGACGAAGCGTTAAGGAAGGTTGTAACTCAACCGGAAAATCTGGTTGTAGGGTCAGGCGGAACTGTTGAGCGATCGCTGCTACCAGTAAAATAGCTTCCATCATCGCAAATGCCTTGCCAATGCATAACCTGGGACCACCACCAAAGGGAAAATAAGCAAAGGCGGGTAGTCGCTTGAGCAGGTTATCTGCCCAACGATCGGGGTTAAAAACTTCTGGCTGAGCGAAGAATCGGGGGTCTCGGTGGCTTATCCACTGGCTGACAAACACAGTTGTACCAGCTTTGATGTCATACCCGCCAAGAACAGAATCTTGCAAGGCTAATCTACTCATCCCCCATACAGGTGGATACAGTCGCATTGATTCCATTACCACTTGCTCAGTATAACGGAGTTGATGTAGGTCGGCAATAGTTGGTGAACGACCATTTAACACCGTCTTTAATTCCTCTTGCAATTTTGCTTCTACCTCTGGGTGCCCAGAGACTAGAAACCACAACCATGTTAAGGCGTTGGCAGTGGTTTCGTGACCTGCTAACATGAGTGTCATCACCTCATCTCGCAGTTGCTGATTAGTCATCTGAGCCCCATCTGTTTCATCCCGAGCCTGGAGTAACATTGAAAGCAGATCGCCTGTGTCTTTGCCACTGGTCTTTCGCTGGTCGATAATAGGATAAACGATGGCATCCAGTAGCTCAGTTGCTCGTTGGTAGCGCAGGTTGCTGGGAGTAGGTAGCCAAGGAGGAATTAGATATTGATTGCTCAGGTGGTCATTAAACTTCATCACTGCCTCTAAAGCAGTCTGGATACCTGTAACATCATTGGCAATATCAACATCAAGCAGGGTCTTCGCAACAATCTCTAAAGTTAAGGACATCATTTCCTGGTGGATATCGCGGACAGAGCCATCCTGCCAATGTTCCAGTAGTCGGTTGGTATAGGCAACCATTAACTGAGCATAACCTGTAATCCGTTCCTGGTGAAAAGCTGGTTGCTCCAGACGGCGCTGGCGTTGCCAAAACTTTCCTTCACTGGTAAGTAATCCGTTGCCTAGAACCCGCAGTCCCCGTCGGTATACACTACTTTTGACAAAGTTTCGGTACTGGATAACCATCACTTCCTCAACCAAGTTGGGATGGTTGACTAAATAAGCCGGAAAGGGACCAAAACGCCAGCAAATAATGTCACCATAGTCACGGGCACACTGGCTGAAAAAGCCAATGGGATCTCGGTTGACTTGTGGCAGATGACCCAACAAAAGCAAACCTTTAGGACCGGGTGGTAGATTTAGCCTGGGCATAATTAAATATCTGAACGCAATTCTTTATTAGTGATGTAAAATATGTAAACGAATTGATGGTGCGGTTTATGCGATTTCGAGGCTTGACTGTCGTTGTTGTTTCCTGCCTTCTCTGGCTCGTAAGTTGGGTATTGGCTCCCGCTGCTCTAGCATTAACCCAGATTAAATTGTCTGAACTTTCTTATCACGAATGCTCAGAAGAGTTAGCCAAAGGAACTGTTACCAGTGGTGGGATCACCCGCGCTGCCAATTGCTTTATTGTTACTGGCAAAGCACAGAATAATTCTGGCAAACCAGTTTACGACGCTGATATCTTTGGTCGGATCTACGATGCCGATAACAATCCAGTAATGCAAAACCGCACTCGTCTCGGCTCTATAGCCGAGGTGCCACCAGGAGTCAGTGATTTTGAGTTGAGAATTTCTGTCCCTGAAGGGATGCAGCCTCCCCTCAAACTCAAGCAGTTTAAGGCGTCTGGATTTAGCGGCAGCATTCGCCGCTGACGCCCCACTGCTGATTAAAACCCAGATCCTGGTACTATGCTCATAGTAGGGGTGAATACACTAGCTAAAATTTTGAGCACCAAAATTGCCAGGATTGGGGAGATATCCAACGTACCGCCTAGTGGCGGAATGAATGAGCGGAAAATGTTGAGGTAGGGGTCGGTGATTGGACTCAATGTATAAGCGAGCTGATTCATCCAACTGACTGTAGGAAACCAAGTCAAGAGAATCCGGACGATTAGCACAATTATATAGATTTGCAGAAAGTAGTAGATACTGTGGGTTAGCAGGGTTGCTGGTGAATTCATGCCGCTTCCTTTGTAATTTCTGAAGATAGTTTAATGGATCTGTTTGCCTTTTGGCTCGCTTAACACTGCCAACTAACTGGGATTAAGAGGTTCTTGGGTGAGCGATAGCTCCTGATGAGCCTCAGCCGCGTTGCCGTTGACAGTGCCGAGGGATAAGCGCACTTCGTCAATCGCCGCATTCAGTTGGGCAATTTTATCCTCTAAGCTGCGGCGAGAAGCTTCAATACTATCTTCTCCCTTAAAATGACGTCTTCTAGCTCTGCCCAGCTTGGCTTCTGACGGGCTGGACTTAAGTAAAGACGCATCCGGTTCGCTGGTATCGCTGGTTTTGTATGAAGCAACCACCGCCCCGATTACTCCACCGAGGACACCGCCAAGTACAGCCCCAGCTAGAAATCCGCCTGTAAAACCATCGCCCTGACTCATGTTGCAATTACCGTAGTGATTTTTTTTGGTCTTTTCTCAAGATTAGCTTATCTGAGTTAGGTGCCAAACGTGCGATCGCCTGCATCTCCCAAACCAGGTACAATAAACCCCTGACTATTGATTCCCTCATCAATCATTGCCGAGTAAATGCTCAAACTGGGATAATTAGTCCCCAACTTTTGCAACGCGGGCGGTGCCACGACTACAGAAATAATCCGCACCAAAGCGGGATCGACACCTCGTTTAGTTAATTCTGCCATTGCCAACATAATTGTTCCACCCGTCGCCAGCATCGGCTCAGTAATTAAAACTCTGGTTTCGGGTTCAAACCGCTCTGGCAACTTGTTGAGGTAACATTTGGGTTCTAGGGTTTCCTCATCCCGCGCTACGCCTAGATGGTAAATCGACGCTAAAGGCAGTAATGTCTGCGCTCCCTCCAGCAACGCTAATCCTGCCCGCAGAATCGGCACCACAGCCATCGGCACTTCTGGATTGACAAAAGTAGCTTGGCAGTCAGCCAGGGGAGTTTGCACTGTCATTTCTATAGTTGGCAACCATTCCCGACTTGCCTCATAAGTCAGCCAACGCCCCAACTCCGTCATCGCGCTACGAAACAGTGTCGGTGGCGTCTGAGCGTCACGAGCAACGCCTAGCCAGTGCTTAATCAGTGGATGGGGAGGAACATATACACGCAGTTGCAGAGTCATATTTAGCGAACCCTTTTCACCTGACTTATCATAACTTCCTTCCGGTTCTCCAGATGGTGCGGGTTAGGCGTGGCAGCTACCAGTAAAAATATTATTGCAAATTTTTTTAATACTATTGACATATTTTAGCAACAAGGCTATATTGATTTTTAGTGTTCTCCTCTCAAAACAAAGAGCGGCAGGTGGCATGGGTTAGCAGCAGCAGACTTATGTCCACTTTTTTTTTCAGCGGTTTTTATCATAAACCAGCAGAATACCCCATCCATCTGCTCGTTTCTTCTCGTTCCGGTGGCTCTGCCTGGGAACGAACATTTGAGAGCAGCCCTTTGGGGAGAGGGGCAACCACGGGGGGTTTGCCCCTACACTCGGCACCGGGGCGGGCTGGCGCATGGAAATTGGAGGCAGAGCCTCTCAAACAGCGTTCCCAGGCAGAGCCTAGGAACGAGAAAC
>CASBRB010000196.1 GCA_949127975.1 Oscillatoriales cyanobacterium PMM_0019
GGTAAGAGACTGGAAATTTTAACACGGATTGCCACTATATAGTATCTTACAACAGCACTTGGCTGATTGTCAAGTAGAATCTACAAATTTGTCACAATTCGCTTCTGCCGATTCTGTACGAAATCGTGAAATCAAGGTCGGAGCGATCGCAGCCTACTGCGAATTGTCAAAAACATTTCCGCGCCATAAACTCAATCCCGGTGACGAGCTGCACCTGGGCGCGAGCCTTGGTTTTTATTTTGCTCCCATCAGCGCGTTATAATTCAACTTCCACCCTAGATATTTTTCAATATCTTCAGTATTGATATAGTCTTCTTGAATAGCGGTTTTCAGAATTTCATCAATTAAATTACTCATTTTTTCTATAAACTTGTCTAGTAATATTGTGTAAGATTCACTGGTAGATTCACCGAGAAAATTGACTTGACAAGTGACTTCATTTTTACTGGGATTTGGAAGAAGTTTTAAAATTAAATAGTTGAAAGCTATCCAAATCTCTTTGCCAGCAGCTAGCTGAAAAAGTCTCTTACCCCAGTTATTTTCCAAAGCATCCAAAATATCGTGATAAAGGTGTAACTTAACCTGTTGATTACCTATCTCTAATAAAACATAACGGTTATGCTCAAAGCAAAACTTCTTTAGACCAATTTCAAAATCCGTATATTCATTTAATGGATCTGATGGAGGATCGTACCAATCTTCTTTTACAGGAGATTGTATTTGAATGTCGAAATTGCTGGTAGAATACATTGTGCTTGCACCTAGGATAAATTTAATTTATTGTTAATCTAAAATCATCAGTTACAGGATAAGTTGTGTTGAGCGTTCCATCATCTCGTCTCTGAATAAATGCGCGAGTAACATTTTCTATGGGGTTATCTGCACTACCACCTTTAACAAAAACCCTACCAAGAGGACGATGAAAATCAATTATATAGTATCCAGGATGTTTAGGAGTTGCATTTTCAGCTTCTATTATATCTTCATCGTTATACCATTGACCTTGAGCTTCTTGAGAATTTGCCCTATCTTGCATTCTAGAAGCTTTGGCATTAGAACCATGATCTGAAACTGTATGACCATATGCCTTTGATGTGATTTTATCCCATTGAGGTTCACTACCACTCCCAATCCACGGATAACCACTGCCGACTAAGACACTGGTATCCACTTTTTCTTGCTGTATTATATCATAACCTGCATTATG
Organism: Oscillatoriales cyanobacterium PMM_0019; assembly: GCA_949127975.1. Classification (GTDB taxonomy): domain Bacteria; phylum Cyanobacteriota; class Cyanobacteriia; order Cyanobacteriales; family CASBRB01; genus CASBRB01. The sequence continues at coordinate 1,208 of CASBRB010000196.1, forward strand.
AACCAAAATCCCTAGCTCTGAGACAAAATATGTTTGAACCTCCCCACCTAAATTTTAAGATTTAGATGGATAAATATTGACTATGGCTCACCGTCAATATCAATTTAATTCTAGCATCCTTGCTTGATTAATGTCTACAATTACGATACCTAGTAATTAGGTACCGCTCGACAAGTCAGTACTTAATCACTAAACACGTTAGCTATTCAAATGGATTTGTGAGATAGTTTTTAAATATAATAGTTGCGTCGGTGTAAATTCAAATCTACGTTGGAAAAAGTTAAGCATAGTTACTTCAATCTCATCCAACTCAACAGTTCTCAGTTGGAGAATTAGTTTAGCTATTTCCTTGAATTGGGTTAGTTGTTCAGCAGGTAAATCTAGAGCTTGTAAATCGCCTTGTTTGAAGTTGACTACAACTTCTCCCATATTTACTTGTATGCCCACCGGTGTTCCCTGAACTATTCCCCAAAATCCGTTCCATTTCCTTTCTGGGATTCCGGCTTTTTCTTGCCAAGTTATGTTGATTAAAACCACATCGCCAGCTTGAAATGGTGATGTATAGTCAAGGACTACGGGAGCGATTAAGGCATCTTCATCAGTTAAGATTGGCAGCACAGTAGTGGATGGACTATGACGAATTAGCTTTGAAGCGTAATTTGTAGAACGCGCTTCACCCGTAGCTATTTTTTCTAAAATCTGCGCTCGCTCACTCGATGGTATCCTGGTTAACTGATATGCGGCGTCTACGCTTTGATGGTTCAATACCTGTCGCCATGCATTAGCTAAGTCCTTATCTCCAGAAGCCGACAACTGCTCAATGGCGTTTACTACCTTCAACCCCTTGCTGTAGGTACGCGGCTTTAGCCCCACCCTGGCAGCCACCTTGTCGCGAGTTTTTCCTTTTGACGCTTGTGGCAAATTTGCCGGAAGCGTCAAGTTACTGGCTCTGCCTTTTTTGGCATTAGTCAGGGCTGCTGCTTCCTGCTGTCTTACTTTGGCAGCGTCAGTTTCTAGTTCTTGCCACGCTTGGGCTTCCCGGATTTTTTGCTCCACTGTTTTAGTGCGGTAAGCGTTTTCTGTCAAAAGTGCCCGCAATTCGGCTGCTTCTGAGTCAAACTCTTTCACCTCTACTGGTACGCTTTCTATCCCCAGCTCTATCGCCGCCAGAAAGCGCCGATGCCCGCTCTTTCCTGCGTCCTGTAGGGGTAACCAACAAGCGCTGTATTTCTCCATTAGAACTAATTAGCTGCTTGAGGTCAGAAACATCCTCGTCTTCTCCGTATATTAGTGCATTGCGCGGGTGCGGTGATAGAGAATGAACCGAAACCGATGCGAACCCAGGAGCGAGAATTAATTTTAAGTTGAGTGGGATATTTTGAGCGCCCATGATGACGAAAAAGCGAACGGTTTTGATATGTAGCTAGATAACTCTTGAAGCATCAAGAGAACCTTTCAGCTAAGTATGCTGGCTATGGGGTAGGCGTTATTTAACAAGTGTAGCACCTACATGATACACTTGTTACATGTGAGAACAGCCTGTAACGGAAGTTCTGGAGTAGTTGTCGGTGTACCGATCGCGCCAGGGGCACTGCAGTCGGCGATCGCGCAAATAAAATGGCAGAATAAATCTAGATGCGGAGTCTATATGTAAGGTAGAATAAGCTTGAGTCTCGTGTCGGTGTCAGTCAAACCGGACTTTTCAACTCGCTCTTTTAGACTCAGAAAGTTGCTCGAGCAACTGTTTGAGCAGTCTGAATGGAATCAGACTACTTTGGCACGCGAGATAGGAGTGTCGCGCCCTACGATAATCCGTTGGTTACAAGGAAAGAATTTACCAGATCCGGGAACTAACAATTTTAGGGAATTGGCACGGAGTAGTGGCGGCAGCTCTCAAACGCTTGAACTTTATTTGGATGGGGTTATTTCTCTGGAAGAGTATCGCCTCTTTACCGTCACAGGGGTTATTGAAGGGATTGACAGCGATGTATCCCATACGACGAGCGAACTTCCTTTAGCCGAAATCCTGACAATGATAGCTAAGTTAAAGCCCCAGGATATTGCTGATGTGATTTCTTCTTCTGCGGCTCTTCTGGTTCATACGCAGAATAAAACTTCATCAGAAAGAGTTCTGCCCAGTCGAGAACTAGCTCAACGAAATATGTCCTGAAAAACTTTTCGCTCGAAAGCCCTTGGGAATCTTTAGGGAATGCTCGGCTGTTTTGGGCTGTTGACTATCGAGCGCAATGGCTTCCTATCAAGTCGCTCGAGCGCAAGACGAGACCTCGTTCACATCCCCCCAGTGATTAACATCACCATAAACGACCTGTCAAGTCACTGTCACATTAATTTACAATTCGTTACATTAATTTACAGATAGATAACAAAAGGAGTAAGGACGATGAAGACGATAGATTAAACCGGACGCTTAAATAACTACGCCACTGAGCCTGCTCTGTACTATGCAGAGTATCCCAGTGCAGAGCAACAACGCGGGTATGCAGTGCAGGGAGCTGTGGCTATCCTGTTGGTTGGCATGTTAGTGCTGACGGCATTAGGTGTCAGCTAAACGATAATTCCATTGGCATTAATACTGAGAAATTTAGTAAACTCTGGAGGTCTATGATGAGAACTGATTTTGACATCGCCAATAACTACAAAGTTCTGCCTACTATCTTTAGAGCTGATTTCAACAATTCTGCAACCATCAATGCTAATCAAGCTTGGTCGTTGTTCTTTACGGCTGGTCGGGATGATGCCGCACTCGGATATAATCCAGAAGTCGGTCAATTCTTCAACAACATCTTAATCGCTGTTGTCGGTAGTTTTGTTGTAGGAACATTCCTTTACCCCTTATTCTAAAAATTTGCTGAGATAAGCTTTACAAATAACCTCAGTCATTTGACTGGGGTTAAAGTATTTAGCCCAACCTTAGATTGAAAGGTCTTTTTGGTAGAGCTTAATTTGTGCGACTGAAACATTATCCAACTGTGCGTAATTCGGTAGAAATCCTTGAATTATGGGCAATTGAAGTCGCTAGTACTCAACTCCCTCTTGGTGAAGTAAAGTTTGGCGCACTACCTTGTGAAGTAATCCTTGGCTTGGCGCAAACTTTACTTAAAGTCACACTAACTGTCTTATTTACGAACTGGTTGCTGAAAAGTTCGTAGGTTTGTAGTTAGGTCCGGTTTTTTGGGCACAATATCCTAATTGTGCTGTTTGATTTGGCTGAATGACACGTTCCCAATCCGGCGGTGTTACCTGATACATCGTGCCTTGGGAATTAAAACTACCATTCCAAGAATTAGAAATAGTTCCTTGATTGAGATTAAACGTCAGCACCCAGTTGTTAGTACTCTTATTACCTTGATTGGTAACAAGCAGATTAACACAGTAACCAGTTTGCCAATCTGACTGGATAATTGCTTGTGTTTTTAACTCAGAAGAGGGAACCGGAGTAGGATTCGATGTAGTGGCTGAAAAGTTCGTAGGTTTGTAGTTAGGTCCGGTTTTTTGAGCACAATATCCCAATTGTACTGTTTGATTTGGCTGAATGACACGTTCCCAATCCGGCGGTGTTACCTGATACATCGTGCCTTGGGAATTAAAATTACCATTCCAAGAATTAGTAATAGTTCCCTGATTGAGATTAAACGTCAGCACCCAGTTATTAGTACTCTTATTCCCTTGATTGGTAACAAGCAGATTAACACAGTAACCAGTTTGCCAATCTGACTGGATAATTGCTTGTGCTTTTAACTCAGGAGAGGGAACCGGAGATGGAACCGGTGTGGGAGTAGGTATGGGAACCGGAGTAGGAGTAGGTATAGCAGCCGACAGTAGCGTGCTCAGCAGTTGTTGCTTGGCTGCATCAACAGTGTGCCAGTCATCTAGCAGAATACCGCCCGTATCCTTACTGTTAGGATTCCAACTCCAATAGGTGAAGCTAAGATTTTTTTTGCCGATAAAATCAACTAACTGTCGCTGCCATATGCCCTCAGAAGAGCTACTATCTACCTGACGACCTCCAAATTCCCCAATCAGAATTGGTGCTATGCCCTTGGTAGCAATATAGTTAAATCCAGTTTCCCAGCGATCGTAAAGATTATTTGGGAAAGTAGGATCGGAGAACCAGGACTGATTATAGACCCCAAGACCATACTCATGTGGCGAATAAACTAGCTGTTTGGTCACTGCCAGACGAACTGGGTATTGCCCAACACCCTCTAGATTGCTTCCCCACCAGTGACCTGATAATTTTTGACCGGGGACATTGTTTTCCACCCCTTCTACAATAATCAACCAATTAGGATTGACGGCTTCGATCGCGTTGCCACATCGCTCAGCCGCCAGTCGCCAGTCAGTAGCTTCGTTACCACTTCCCCAACTAGCTATACCGTGTGGTTCATTTTTTAAATCAGCTCCAATCACATTAGTCTGGTTTCTGTAGCGGGTTGCTAACATTGTCCAGGTATTGATCCAGTCGGCTTCTGTGAACTTGTCATTATACCATAATTCCGGAATAGCGGGGTCGTTATCGCTCAGGGTATGGTTGTCGAGTAGAACCAATAATCCTTGCCTTTGGGCTTCCTGAATCACCAAATCCATAACCTGTAAAGGGGTTTTCCCCTGAAGGTCTTTGTTGCTACCAATACTAAAGTCAATCCCACTAATGGTAGAAGAACGTAAAGACTGCACCGAGAAGGGTAACCGAATGACGTTATATCCCAGGCTTTTGATCTGAGCTAACATATCCTTGTAGTCCCTCGCCCACAATCCGTGAGGAACGTGTAGATTTCCCTCTACTCCAAACCAATTCACTCCTCTGAGCAATACTGGTTTACCCGTGCTATCAACTATTTGAGAGCCTTTAGTGGAGAGCGGGGTGTTAATTGTCGTCGCTGCGTTAGCTTTGCCTACCAAGTCTTGAGGAAAATTTGAAAAAATTACGGCAAATAGTCCTAAGAAAACATATTTGGCTTTTTGGCGGAAATACCTTTTGAGTGGGTTGTAATTATTCTTGACTATCATTGGTTTTGTGACTCCTATTTGTTGTAAGTGAGTATGTGGTTGAAGTAGCTCTCGATTTTTGCTCATATATCCCTCAATGCCAAGTTGACATAATAATAGATTTGCCGCTTTGAAATAGCTAGAATTGTCAATCTCTATGGAATTAATCAAAACTAGCGGGACAAAACACTGTGTGGTAACAATCGTAGGATTTCGCTTAAAGTAGTGACCCCCTGAGTTACCTTCTCTCTAGCTGCCATGCGAAATGAATCAAACTTACTTTCATGTAAGTGGCGATGTAATTGCATTATATTACCTTCGTAAATAATCTGGCGGACAGTCTCATCTACATTCAGTAGTTCAACAATTGCTTCTCGCCCCAAATAGCCAGAATTGAAGCATTTAGTACAGCCTTTACCGATACGCCAGCCTGTGGTGTTCGCTTGATCTAACTCCAAATCAAGCTTTTTCAAATCTGCTTCACTTGGTGTGTAAGCTTCTGCACAGTGGGGGCAGATTTGGCGAACTAAACGCTGCGCTACAATCCCCAATAAAGCATCACCGATTAACCCAGGATCGGGGCCAATATCTTTCAGACGAGGAATCGCACTAACGGCATCGTTAGTATGTAGTGTTGTTAACACTAAGTGTCCTGTTAGCGCTGCCCGAATCGCTGTTTCGGCTGTTTCCCCATCTCGGATTTCTCCTACCATGATAATATCTGGGTCTTGGCGTAAAATTGCTCTTAGTCCAGCAGCAAAAGTCATCCCTGCTGCTTCGTGTACTTGTGTTTGGGTGATGCGGGGTAGCACATACTCTACGGGATCTTCCACCGTCACCACATTTACATCTTCAGTAGCGATCGCAATCAGGCTATTATACAGCGTACTGCTTTTACCAGAACCTGTGGGACCAGTGATAATAATCATCCCTTGAGGCTGTTTTAACCAACCTTTGTAAATCTCCAGTTTTTGAGGGGTAAATCCCAAGTCTTCTAAGCCAGAAAAGGGGTTTTCACGCGGGAGTAAGCGAATTACGGCTTTTTCTCCACCCACGCAGGGCAGGGTACTGACTCGCATATCTACCCGCAGCTCCGTTTCTGAGTCGGAGGCATAGTTTTCTCCAATGCGCCCATCTTGGGGACGACGGCTTTCGGAGATGTCTATCTTGGACATTACTTTGAGGGCGACTATTGCTTTGCGAGATACATCTGGTGGCAGAGTAGTAACATCTCGCAGAATGCCATCGATGCGATAGCGCACTCTTAACCCATCTGTTGTTGGTTCCAGATGAATATCCGAAGCTCGGTTGCTTAATGCTTGAGAAATTATGGTTTGAATGCGACTAATCTGGGTATCGGCTTTGGTGAGATAGAGTTGGGTGACTTCACCAATGTCTTCTCGTTCCGTTTCACCTGTAATCGAATTAACACTCTTATCGGCAGTGATGCGTTTAGCGCTGAAGTTCTGGGTGAGTAACCACAGGCGATAGCTCTTGTCAGCAATGGGAATAATTTTAATGTCGGTGTTGGTGTAAGCGCGAAATTGCTCGATGTCTTTTTCAGAGAGAGCAACCGGACAACCTAAGTAATAACAACTGCGCCAGAGTAGTAGAGGAATTACAGGAGGTAAACCCCGACGATGAGAAACTACTCTGAGAAACCGAAAACTAACTTCTGAATCTAGTAATTCAAGGTTGACGTTTCCTCGATCGTCTACTAATAGGTTTAAAGCTTCAGTACAGTTAAGTGTGCGATTTTTTAGTTGAGACCAAACGGAGTCAACTGTAATATAATTAGCCTGCATTGGGTTTAATACTCCAGTAAATAGTGAACTTGAATTAGCCAAATATTGAATATTGGAGCTGAATTTTTCAGACGATAATAGCGTCTGGAGTGCGGCTACTTAGTTCTAATCAGACCCCAATTCAGTCAAAAAACCACCAGATTTATCAGTTAGTACTTAGTGGTAGATGTTTGAGCTGGAATAAATGGAAAAAACTTTTTAGCTATTTGGGGTGGTAAACAAATAAGGTTTACACCATTTTCTCGACAAACGTTGTTATTTGCCCAGTAGGGATTACTCCAATTTTTCCAATCAGAAATGTTAATAACAGATACATCAGAGATAGCAGTTGTATTTGGTATTGAATCTGAGGTAGAAATTGGTGTTGGGGTTGCAACTGGCATTGGAGTTAGTATTTGAGGTTGTGTGAATCCTGCTTGACCAGAACCACCAAAACCACCAGCCTGAGCTTTTAATATCCCAGTAAAACCAGTAATTAAGTCTATGAGAATAACCAAAAAAGATATTAACCAAATGTGCGATTGTTTCATGTCAATACTCCTAGTTTTGTTTACTGATATTTAGAGCTAAACAGAGAAACTATTTCAAGGTTTATGATTTGCTCCTAAATAATATTATCAGCTAACCTGGCAGTTAAGAAAGCCTGCCGTATGCAGGCTTTCGCGGAAAATTATTGCTGAGTTAACCGAATCATATTGCCTAAAACACTTTGGATCAAAAGAGTTAATTTAGATCAACAATCCGATCTAAATTGTCTAACCTTTCCTCTTCATTTGCCAGTAGTCTTTCAAGGGGTTGTAGGTTCGCTGCCGGAACTCATTTTTGGTTTTAGCAGCTGGGATTTGTAAAGCTCCATACGGGAATTCTGTACGATCAATTTCATAGTGCAAATGCGAATTATCTGCTCCTGTGTTACCAGTATTTGCAACTACTTGCCCTGCTGTTACCGACTTATTTAAAGAAACTAAAATCTTGCTCAGATGCATATACATATGATTGATGCCATTAGCATCTTGGATGGTTAATAAACCCCAGTTTTTATCATCAGCTACGACCACTTTGCCAGACACAAGAGTTTTGACTGGAGTTCCCAATGGCGCTGCAATATCTATTCCTCCGTGATACCCCTTAGCACCTCCGGTTTCCCTGTAGTAATCATCTGATATGTAAGCACCAGTGATAGGAAAGTTTTGACCAAATAAGTCATTGGTTAAATCTCTGTAGATTTTTCCAATATCAGAATTTGGATTTGTGTTGATATAGTCTAAAGCTTTAGCACTGTTGATTTGATTTTCCCAATCAGTGTCAGACCAAGGTATGAAATTATCAAAATAACCAACTTTTTGTGGGTTCAACCAATTTGCTGATGCAGTGAACGTTCCAACCTTTCCACCATACGTACCAGTATCAAACAAAGGTCTGTTATTCGAGTCATATACGACAACATTTCCATCTGGCTGAATAGCGAAATAATCACCAGAATGACCCCATGTATTAGTCGCCCATACTGCTTTACCGTGGTCGTAAAGAACAACATTTCCATCTGTTTGTACTGCCAACAAGTCAGCACCTGTTCCAAATGTTCCAGTCGCCCAAATTGCTTTACCCTGTGGATTATACAGCACTAAATTTCCATCCGGCTGAAATATGAATTTGTAGTTAGTATAAGTAATCCATTGTTGACCACGGGAAAAATTTAAGGTGGTTGTGTTTTGCCTAATAATAATCTTAGGTCCACTAACAGGAACATAAGCACTACTTAGCCAACGTTGGTTAGGATTAGTAGAATCACAAGTCCATAAATGAACAAATTCCCCATTCTTTCTGGTAGGAGTATCTATACAAAGATTTGTTCCAGCCAGCTTAATTAAATAGTAACCATTTTGAAGATCGAGCAAATTCCAATTTTGATCGGCATCTGTAGCATCACATTTCCATACATTTATTGGTTTTTCTTGTTGCTGTATATAATGTGCATTCAAACACTTGCCCTGATTAGCCGTGCTGGTAGAACGGTGTTTTAAAAGAAAGCTATCTTTTTGATTACCTGGCATCCTGTCAAATTGTTGATCGAAATCGCTATCATTGCGGGTATAAATTGCCAACTTGGGCTCATTATCAAGTTTCCCGAATAAGTTATTGGTGTTCAAAGCCATGTTATCTATAGAAAAGGTTTCAGCGGCTTGAGCCACTGCCGTACTGATAATGGCGGATGAGACAACTGTTGCTAGTGTCAGTTTGTGCAAAATTTTATTAAACATAAGTAGATGAGTCCTTTCAACTAATGCTTTGGTGAATTGCAAAGTTCCAATGGAGCGATTGCCGTAGTGTACTCGATTAAACTCTCTCACTTTTTCGCATTGCTCCCATTGTGAACCTCTATTAGTACTCAGGCGCTAGTCAGCCTGTTTTACGCAGACAGCAGTTTTTTTTACAAAACTTTACAAAAAGCTGCTGCTTGGTTGGGAAGCTCAATTGCTCGGAAGCACAAAGGTTGCCTACCTCCGGGGCAGCCCTGCCATAAACGGGGGGATAAAAAGCGATCTAAAAAAAATCGGGAATATTCCCAATGCTATTGGTATGCTTCCTGCTCGTTTACAAGTTACCTCAGAAAAGTCGTCAGGAGATTGAAAATATGTTTGGTTTAAGCGAGTTGAAACAAACCAAAGTCTATCAGGAAGCCTTGGCAGAAGGCGAAAAGATAGGCGAGCAAAGAGGTGAGCAACAAACTAAGTTAGAATCCGTAGGGCGAATGCTGCGCTTGGGGTTGAGTTTAGAGGTGATTGCTCAGTCGTTAGACTTACCCTTGGAAGTAGTACAGCAAGTCGCGCAGCAATCTAACAATTAATCTGATTTTTGGGGATCTTCGGGTAAAATGAGGTAAAAGGTATCTAAGGATACATTTTACCTGGTGCCGCAAATGGATTTTCATCTAGATTCTTTATTAAAGCTACCCAATGTAACGGTTTTTACGTGTTATCAAAAAGAAGGATTCATTATTCTTAGAGCGATCGCAACCCTTATATGTTCAAATGGTTGGGTTAACTAGGTCAACCCAACCTACAGGCTATTCGTTAGACAATCTAGATTTACTGTGGAATCTGCAAATAGAAGCTAGTAATCACACAACTTCCATTTCGCACGTTGTATAAATTTCCCACAGGTTTTGATGTTGCTCTCTAAGAAATTAATTATTTAATATGTTCATCAATCGCAATTGACAACCATTATTATATCCAAATAGTCGAACGGTCTTGTTGCTGCTAATTGCGGTTAGTAATGTAGCAAGCACAGCTTTTACATTGTCCTTCCGATCGCTATCAGTTGCCCCTTGACCATTCCATGTTAACACAGTGCCTTTAGGGCAAGAGCCTGCACCTCCATCTATCATTACTGTTATACTGTTTGGCATGTATGTAGGTTCCACGACTAAGAGTTTTGCATCAACAACCCAGTCGAAGCGCGGGTCAGCCAAAGCAGGAGTCACGTTGAGAAGAGTAACTATCGGAACGAGAGCTAAAAGTTTACGAAACATAACGAATCTCCTTGATTTTGACAATTTTGGAACAAATCTTGCCTTTTAGTTAGAAAGCAACAGTTGAAGAATTGGAGCAATAGAATGGGCAAACGCATCGAACTTTGCCCTGCTGTTGATTGTAACTCGTCAGACAGCCTGAATTTACTAACCCTGCAAAAAGAAGCTCTGAATCACACAACTTCCATTTTGCACGGTGTAGTAAATTCCCACAGGTCTTGATGTGGCTTTTGCAAACATAATCATGGCAGACAACCAATTTTTATCGCCTTCAGTAGCATTTGAGGGTAGGCTAAGATTGCCAGACTGACAAACACTTCCGGTGTAAAAGGCTACTACTATGATTGACCTCTTACATAAAATGCATCTATAACACAAGATCCATTGTCTAAGGTGTACCAAATTCCCATAGGTCTTGATGTGGCTTTTGCATACAGAATCATGGCAACGAACCGATTTCTATCGGCTTCAGTAAAAGTTTTGGGTAGACTAATATTGCCATTTAAACAAGGACTGGAAGTCCACCAGACTGTTACATCACTTCCTTTGTAGTTTATTAATTGCCAACCGCTTGGCACTTCCCATAAAGTGTTAGCCAAAGCTGGAGCCACGTTGAGAAGAGTAACTATCGGAACGAGAGCTAGAAGTCTACGAAGCATAATGAATCTCCTTGATTTTGACAATTTTGGAACAAATCTTGCCTTTTAGTTAGAAAGCAACAGTTGAAGTATTGGAGCAATAGAATTGGCTATATTCCCATAATTCTGAGAATAAATTGAAGACCAATCAGTAATTCCTTCATCAAATACCACAGATTGATAGTGGTTACCATACGGTTCATCTGATTTTTGGAAATGAAGATGTCTTCCGGTCGAGCAACCAGAAGCACCTATTATTCCAAGCTTTGTGCCTTGGGGAACAAGTTGATTGATGCCCACTTGAAAGGTGTTGTCTTTCAAGTGAGCATAGATAGTATAGGTATTGTCCGCATGCTTTATGACAACACGGTTGCCAAAGCCAGAAGGCAAGGTGGGATATCCTGGACACCCGCCTGATGAATCATATCCAACTGCAACAACAGTTCCTGCTTGTGAAGCGCGAGCATAAATACCATCACCTGGAGGTACAAAATCGTATCCTCTGTGAGTTATAGTGCCATTAATGGCATACTCTAATCCGCGAGACATTGAAAACTTGACTTCTGGATCAAATGGCAGCTTATCTCCAGCCATCGCTTTTTCAGCGAAAACTAGACAAATAGCGATTAATCCAGTCAATCCTGCTACAGCACCCAATTTTTTCAGCATAAGTCTTCCATGTTCTAAAAATGGTAATTGTGAACCTCTATTAGTACTCAGGCGCTAGTCAGCCAGTTTTACGCAGGCAGCAACTTTTTTTACAAAACTTTACAAAAAGCTGCTTTTCTACCTGTGGTGTATGAGTTGGCAGTATGCCTTTATCATTTGGTCTTAACTCTAAATGTACGTGTGGCCCAGTAGCTGAGCCTGTTTGTCTACATTTCCCAATTTCCTGCCCTCTTTTTACAAAACCGCTAACATTACTTTGCACGTTTAAATTGTTCCATTGATTGTAACGCCCAAAATGTGGGTTGTCGGAAATGCCAACTGTGAAAAATTTTCACAGTTGTCTGCGATGCCTACACTTCAGTTAGTTACAACCTATTACCCAAGTGGAGCCATTAGCCCCTATTCCAATATCGTTTGCACAACCTGGAAGGTGCTGCCAGCCATTCCCCATCCATTTAAAAATAGCTCCATCCAAGTTATTAACTACCCAAGGTTTACCATCGGGGGCAACGGCTATCCCAACAGCACCACCACCAACTGCAGTCCATCCTGAACCATTCCAATACTCTATTCCATATCCACCAAGAGTTGGATGACAATCTATTACCCAAGTGGAGCCATTAGCCCCTATTCCAATATCTTTTGCACAACCTGGAATGTGCTGCCAGCCATTCCCCATCCATTTAAAAATAGCTCCATCTAAGCCATTAACTACCCAAGCTTTACCATCGGGGGCAACGGCTATCCTAACAGCATCACCACCACTTCCAGTCCATCCTGAACCATTCCAATAATATATTCCATATCCACCAGGGTGTGGATACTGTCTTAAAATATTTTGGGATTTGTAGGATTTATCATAGTAAACTTGTCCATCTTTACAACTAGAATTGTTATCGCACTCATCAAAGTAAATTGGAGTAGTTTTTCTGTCTGATGGACGATTTCCTAACTTTTGTTGTAAATATCGATCTCTGTCTGTCAGTTCTGAATCACTTTTTTGTAGCTCTAAATGTAAATGTGTACCCTTGCTATGACCAGTATTTCCACATTGACCAATTACTTGTCCTTGTTTGACAAACCCCTCAACAGGGCTAGGATCTTTTAGATGAGCATAAAGGGAAATCCTTCCATTAGCGTGCTGGATTCTGATAAAGTTACCTTTCCATGCATCGTTAGTTACTTTTTGGACGACATTGCCATCCATAATTGCAATAATGTCATAATTATTTACACCACAGCCAAAATCAATTGCATATTGTTGTAGTTCTCCAGCACCACTTGTGTCACCATCATGTAAATAATTTGTACCATCTATAGAATCCACACCTGACTGAGTTACTTGAATAGGTGTATCCTCTGGGTGAAATGGCAGTTTGTATCCTTGCCCTGCTTCTACTTTTGCAATTCCAACAACTAAAGACGAGATAGTCGCTGCTCCTACTACGATCTTTTGCCAAGTTTTACTCAACATGATTATATAATCCCTTGGTAATTGTGAACCTCTATTAGTACTCAGGCGCTAGTCAACCTGTTTTACGCAGGCAGCAGTTTTTTTTACAAAACTTTACAAAAAGCTACTGATTGGTTGGGTAACTGGGCAGCTGAGGTAGTAGCAGCTACGCCAGCGTATTAGAGTATTAGCGGCAATCGACTAAGTTGGGTTTCGTGCCTCAACCTAACCTACCAACTGCTATTGTTATGGTTCCTGCCAGCGCTACTGCCCCCACGTCATCTATCGTGTGGGAACTCCGTCGTGTAAATTTTTGTAACAAATCTTGAGTTTTGCGTAAAACTTTGCAAACCAAGCCTGAGACATAATTAGAGGATCGCTAGTCTTTCCTGTGGGGGTGGAAATGGATTGCGTGCAGAACGATATACTAGATGAGCGTCTGTTAGAGCTAGCTATGAAAGCTCAAGAACACCAACGTGGAAGTAAGCAGCGACGGCTAGCTTTAAAGGAGCTGATTAACGAAATTCAGCGGCAATCGGGTAGGCTTATCCGCCCCAATAGCAATAAATATCCGTCTAAACTTTGTCAAGAAATTTTTGATATAGCCTATCAAAGACTTTTAGTGTTTATCTACCATCCTGATAAAAATATAGAGAGGTATAACCATGACAAGGCAAGAGTAATTGGATGGCTAAATATCAAATTAGACAGGCGGTTTTTTGAGGAAGCTAAAAATCAGCTTGTTTCTAATAAAAATATTTCGGTTGAAGATTGGGCGTGGGAAGATAATCAACAGGGCGAGGAGCTATATAGCATCTTAGTAAAAGAAGAGCCTCCTTGCTCATCCATGATAGTAAGACAGTGTATAGAAGAAGATTCTGAAGGTATTTTTGAAAAAAAGCATATCAAAGATAACCCAGAAGCTACCTTCCAAAAAATAGCTATAAAAAGGCTTGATGGAGAGTCATGGCAAGACATATCAGATTTTTTTGGGATTAAAGCTTTGACAACTACAAGTACTTTTTACCATCGGTGTATTACCAAATTTGCGCCTATAATCAAGCAACTGTGTACTGATTAATTGAAGGATAAGTAGGAGGGGTTATGACTCAAGTCAATCAAGTAATAGAGAAGTTAAAATTTTCAGTTGCTATACCTTCAGAAGCGTATGGGATGGCAGAAAAGTTTTCTAGGCAACAGCATCATCCTCAAAAAGCTAAACAAGTTTACCTAAACACTTTAGCTGTGTATGCAGGTAACTACTTCATAGAGTATCTGGAATTGGAGACAAATTTGTCAGGTAGTGACAGTTGGAATCCGGTGATGCAGACACTTATGGACACTGCCGATCTAGAAGTCAAGAACTTTGGTAAGCTAGAGTTTCGTCCGGTATTAGTAGAGTCCCAGTCCCAGGTAGTACACATTCCGTTAGAAGTTTGGGAAGACCGAATTGGCTATGTTGCAGTACAGATCGATCGCTCGCGCTCTTTAGCAACCCTGTTAGGGTTTGTCAAAACGGTAGTGACAGAAGAAATAGCGATCGACCAATTCCAACCCTTGGAAGATTTGTTAGATTTGCTGAATCCCGTTCAGCAACCGGTGCAACTGCGGCAATGGTTACAGAATATTTTTGAACCAGAGTGGCAAGCATTTGAAGCTCTGCTTAAACCAGAACTAAGGAATCCAGCCTATGCTACTAGAAAAGTGAGTAAAGAAGCTTTAATTCGAGCAAAGTTTATCGATCTGGAGATGCATCTGAAGGGACAAGCAGCCACTCTCTCGATTGGTCTTACCCCAGATGATAAGCTAATGGAAATTCGCGTGCGGTTACATCCTGCACTAACTGCGAAGTATTTGCCCCCTAACCTAAAACTGGCTTTACTCACTCAGGCGGGGAGAGTGATCCGGGAGGTAGAATCGAGAAACCAAAATACCTGCATTCAACTCGAACCATTTAAGTATGAGATGGGGAGAAGCTTTCGTATCCGGGTAGCTCTTGGTGATGTCAGCGTTATGGAAGATTTCTTTGCTGTCTGAGTGATTATCGGGGTGCATCATGACTAAGCCATATTACTTCCGTTTCATTAGGAGATGTTTAGGTTCCTTTGTTATACTGTACCTAACGCAGTTTAGCAAACTCAGTAGATCGAAAAGTTTTCCAGAAACTTTAAGGCGCAGGTATGTTGGGATTAAGGCCACCATCCGTCAGACTCCCCAAGGCATCAACTTCTTGAGGCATAGGGTTGTAGATCAATTTCTACGAGAGCGAACTGTCGCTCGCTCTCGTAGACCTCAGTTAAATGGGCTGAAAACTACTTTATCTCGTCAACTTACAAAAGTTTTAGATCTACTGAAAGGCTCTCGTAGATTGTTCGCAGGATTTACCCGTCAACATCGCGAAAGACAGAGAATGACACGTATGCAACCAGGATTAAAAACAGTTATCTTGTGCTTAGGACGAGGGGATTTGCAGAAAGGCTGTCCGGATATCAGCGTTGAGCTTTTGGCGTCTGACAATCATACATTGATGAAAAAAATCTGCTGCTTACCCCCTTCGTTAGAACTGGTTAAACTTTATAGGTGTTGGGAGCTTTTCTACTGGGATTACTATGAAGGTCGGGGGTTTGATTTCCGTAGTGTAACGAATGAAGACGAAGAATACCCCGATGAGATCCTGAATGAAGACGATGAAGACCCCGATGAGATCCTTAATGAAGACGATGAAGACCCCGATGAGATTGCAGCAGCGGGGATCACCCATATTTCTGAGTACTCTGGGGCTGAACTAAGCGAACTAGATGAAAAATTAAAAGAGTGTTTCAATAAATGGCTAAGTTGTGAGGAATTTACTAAAATTGAAAAACAATTACGCGATCGATTGGGATTATCTGAAAATATTATAATTGTCGTTGAAACTGAAGACGAGCAAATACGGAAACTTCCTTGGAGGCAGTGGAAGTTTGTTGAAGACCACCCTAAAGCAGGCGTGACTATCAGTGGTTTAACCCGTGAAGACTTGGATAAGTCGTCCCTACCAGAAGAAAAAAATGCAGTTAATATTTTATGTATTATCGGTAATAATAAAAATATTGATACAACTGATGATATAAATAGTATCAAAAAGATTCAGGGCGTATCAACAACTTTTTTATACCAGCCTTCATCATCAAAATTAAAAGACCAACTTTGGGAAAACAGCTATGATTATTTATTGTTTTCTGGTCATAGTTCCAGCAAGGCAGGCGGAGTGATTAAGATAAACGATCGAGAAAGCTTGACAATCAAGGATTTAAGGGCAGCCCTGAAAAAAGCAATTGAAAATGGATTAAAGTTAGCAATTTTTAATTCTTGTGATGGATTGAAATTGGCAAGTGACTTAGCTGATTTAAATATTCCGGCAGTGATTGTCATGCGAGATCCGGTGCCAGACAAAGTTGCACAAAATTTTTTGAACTATTTTATACAAGATTTTTTTAGTGGTAATTCCCTAGATGCTTCTGTAAGGAAAGCAGCAGAAAGATTGCAATTAATGGAAAAAGAATTTCCTTGTGCATCGGGGTTGCCAACGCTCGTTTGGAACCGTGCCGAAGAGCTTCCGCGCCCAAGAACGCCAATCTGGGGTCGTCTTCGTCTAGTGCTTTGTGCAAGTTTACTTGTAACTAGCTTATTGATGTGGGGACGGCATCAGGGCAAGCTACAAACATGGGAATTGCAGGCTTTTGACTACTCAATGCTAATGCAGTTGCAACAAGTTGAAAAGCCCGACAATCGGATCTTGGTTGTCAGAATAACTAAAGACGACATTAATGATCAGCCCCAAAAGGATCGAGGACTAGCATCGCTATCAGAACTCACACTGGAAACTCTCTTAAAGAAACTAGAGGAAGAGGATCATAAACCGCGAGTCATTGGTTTGGATATTTATCGCCCATTGCCGGTAAACTCCCGCTATATAAACTTAAAAGCTAATTTCCAAAGGAACGATCGCCTGATTGTTGTATGCAAAGGTAACACTCCTCAAGATCCAGGTGCTTCACCCCCCCCTGAGGTTCCGCAAAAGCGCATAGGCTTTAGTGATTTTGTGCTTGATGAGGACAATATTATCCGTCGCCATCTTTTGTTGATGGAGCCTGTAGCCCCTTGTCAGGCAATGGACATAAATAAGAATGACAATATGGAAGCCTTCAGTGTCAAGTTAGCACTGAGTTATTTGAAAAAACAGGGTATTACACGCCAAGATGGTAAAAACGACGAATTTCTCAAGATTGGCGACGTTATTTTCAAAGACCTAGAAATCGGCTTTGGCGGCTACCAGCGTTCAGATTCATATAAAGATATGGACGGTCACCAGGTAATGCTGAATTACCGTCATTACCGTGACTATCTCAACGACATTGCCAAATCATTAACTCTAAAAGAAGTTTTGAATAATCAGTTTAATACTGCTGATGTAAGAGATCGGATCGTTCTCATAGGTGGTGATGTTGAAACTGATTTGTACTATACACCCTTTAGTAATCAGAAAAAGCCCCCTGAGCCAATACCAGGAGTATTCATTCATGCCCAGATGGTGAGCCATATTCTCAGTGTAGTTCTAAAGGAGCGCCCCTTAATTTGGGCTTGGTCTTGGTGGGGTGATACTCTATGGGTGTGGAGTTGGTCTTTAATAGGGGGTGTGTTGGTTTGGCGAGTGCGATCGCTATTACGCCTCGGACTTGCTACAGGAGCTGCACTTGTCATTTTGAATGGAATCTGCTTTGTCTTCTTAACGCAAGGCGGTTGGATACCACTTGTTCCTTCAGCAATAGCACTGTTAACTACTGCTGGAAGTATAGTAGTTTACAGTGCCTTTTTTTACAACGATTTTGGTAGACATTTAAACCTTAAATTATCACTGAGATGAAGTTACATTTCCAGAACTTAAAACTTACCGTTGCTGTCACCTTGGCATTCGTTAGTTTGGTAAACACTGTGCCAGCGGTTCAGAGCGAGACAGATCCTGTGCCTCCTCCAGATGTTCTGCTTTCACCTACTCAAAAGAGCGATCGCTTAATCTTCACACAGCTAGAAGCTTCCAGACGCGGAGCACCTGGTCGTCGCAGAGGGGGAGGAACCTTTGGTGGTGGTAATCAGTGCAAAGGTGTGACAATACCTCTCACTGCCTTAGTACCTGGTGAGGAGAAAGTCGGCAGTTTAGACCTAAAAGCCGAAAGCGTTCGGGGATTAACCGCAGAGGGATATCCAACTTTTTGGTTTTTTGTTCCCTATGGGGAAGCGTCTAAACTAGACGCTGAGTTAGTCTTGGTAAATGACCAGAATAAACCAGTTTACCAAGAACTTGTTCCGCTAACTGGAACCCCTGGTATAGTGAAAATTTCATCAAAACGGATGTCAGCACCGTTAGAAGTTGGCAAGGATTATCGGTGGTCATTTTCAGTTATTTGTAACCCGCAAGAGTCATCTGCAAATTTTTATGTGCAAGGGCGGGTAAAAAGGATCGAGCCAAGTCCCAATCTTACAAGGGAGTTAAAGACAGCAACACCAGAGCAAAAAGTTTTTCTTTATGCCCAAGAAGGCTTGTGGTATGAAACTGTAACCACTATCAGAGAAGAACTTAGTTCGACTAATCCCCAAAAAGCCACATTACTAATGACTAACCTTTTGCAGTCAGTAGGTTTGGATGACATCGCTCAACAGCCATTTGTTCCATGTTGCACGCACAAAAAATAACTGACCGATGACAATCGAATCACTATAGCCAATCTACCACAAGCACAAATGATGCCCAATGACGCGGAGCTTCGTAGGATGAATCAGGATCTTCTAGGAGAGCTTTTTGGGCAAGGTGAAGCGCTTCTGCTGGGCTTTTTTGGTTTTTGACTAACTCGGTATAGAACTTCTCTATAAGAATGGTGGTAGAGTCTTGATCTGCAAACCAGAGAGGTGCGATCGTACTGTGTGCCCCAGATTTAACGGCTACTCCAGCAATTCCCAAAGCTGTTCGATTGTTTCCTTTAGCCGTCTCACAAGCACTCAAGACAAGTAACTGAATAGCATCACCTTTATTTTGGTTCCTATTTTCCAGGTAACCTCTCAACTCATTTATATTTATTTTACCATCTCCAGAAAGTATATATGTAGTCTGGTAACTTGAACCGAATTGACCATGAGCTGCCAGGTGGATTATATTATACAACGATGAGCTAAGCTTGTCTTTAAAAACATTTTTACTGAAGTCTGGATCGAGTAGCACATCAGAATCATTTCTAATTTTCTTAATTATATTTGCTTGTTCCTGCACTAATGGATTGGCACCAAATTCAGGAGGATGTTCTTTAGTTACTCCTGCAAATAGAATTTTAAACCGCTTTAAATTATATTTTTGAGCTTCTAGAATTTGAACAGTAGGAATCAAAGCTACTGTAAAATTTTTCTGTACCAGATACTCCTTACCATCGTAAAGAGCCGCCATTGGAATATCTCGTAAATAACCATCTAGTACAAACACTAAAGACTTAATTTTATTTTTATATAACTGGTCTATAAAAGGCAAAATTAACCAGTTATACACTTCTTCTGATAAGTTCTCACCTTCTTTATCAAATATTGGTTTTCCTAAGAGATAATGCAGTTTTTTCAGCTTCTTTATCACTGCTTTCTCATTAAGATTAGGCGTGACGTGGTAAAGTAGATTATCTTGCCCAGGCAGCTTGACTATTACCGATACTTGCGTTTTCAAAATAATCGGAAAAATCAAGGCTACTGTCTGATTCTCTCTCAAAACTTGATTTATTTGCTTAATCAATATCTCTGTAGGGTCGTCTTGAGCGATAACTCGATTAATCTGTACGGTTCTGACATCCGCTAGGTTGCACTGTAGAAAATTTTCTAACTCGGCTAATTGCAGAGATTCAATATAGTAAAGTGATTCTTCTAGTTGTTTTTGATTGGGATGGGTTTCTTCAGGTGGCAATAATAAAGCGACTAAGTCTCGATAAACTGGTTCTACATTATCCCGTAAGGAAAACTGCGCTTCTGTGTTCACCCCTGCCAAGTTATTGCGCAGTGACTTGAGAGTTTTCACCGCGTCCCGATAGGCAGAAATAGCCTCTGGGATATGGTTCTGTTCTTTGTATATGCGCCCCATCTGCCATTGCCACCGATAGTAGAGATCCGGTGCTATGATATTTTGTTGTGATAGGTCCAGGGCTTGCTGAGTAAAAGTTTCAGCTTTATCCCACTGCTTAGTTACTTCATACAGGTTTCCAAGAGTACCAAGAGTGTAAGATTCTGCGCGTCGATCTCCTTTTCCTAGTTGTCGAGCTTGCTGTGCTGTTTGCCGTAATAAATTGGTAATTTCTGGTTCTGAAGGTGCGCCCGTTATCTGAAGCTGTACAAGGCGTATCAAACTCTGAGCCAGGTTAATTTGATTGTAAATTCTGGTACTGCTTGGGGATACATCTGGGATTGGAGTAAGCAGTTGAGACAGGTTAAATTTAGCAAGCCACTCATTAATTTTGGACTGCCAATTCGGAAAAGCTGGAGATTCTATATATTGCAACCATTGTGCTGTTTCTAGCAATAAGCCAATTTGATTGAGTTTAGATTGAATCTTGGTATTGTGAGCAATGAATTGACTGTCTACAGCTTGTTGATAGAGTTTTATCGCTTTGTCAGCACTTTCTTGAGCTTGCTGTTCATCATCCAACGCTCTGGCGCGACTTGATCTTGCTCGTTCGACGTTACCCAAACTAAGAAGGATATCACCACTAATGCTTTGAGAAGATTTTAGACTGTTAGCTAATTTTTGACTTGAGTCGAAAAATGATTTAGCATCATCATAGTCTCCTAAGGCTAGATAAACATTACCAAAGTTGTACAAACCGCCGAACTTAATCAATAAATCTAGCGGCTGTTGGAGAATGTATTTAATGTGTTTTGAAGCATCGTAGTCTAGCTTGTCAATTTTAAAAGCTTGCTCGTCAATTTTAAAAGCTTTCAGTAATGTTTTGCGAGCGTCCAGGTAATATCCTAGATATTGCAGCGCTTGAGATTGGTTGATTTGGTTGCGGATACTTCCAGCCGTGTCTGTTACTTTGATGTAGATTGCATCCGCCTGTCGCCAGGTTTCCAATGCTTCTTTAGCTTTTCCTAATGCTAATTCCAGCTTGCCGCGTGTATTTAAGGCTTGAGCCAAAACTGGCAATTGCTCTGGAGAATTACTTGTATCTAGTACTGTTGGTAACAGTTGCAAGCTGTCGTTAATAGCTTGTTCTGCCTCAGTCCATCTGCTCTGTTGCTGATAAGTCAGTGAGAGATTACTCAAAGCCATAGCCTGACACAGCTTATTTTTTTGGGATTGATAATTATCTCTGGCTGATTCCCATGCTGTCTGTGCTTTGTCGAACTGTCCTGTTTCGTAAAATTCTCTACCTGGCTGTACGAGTGGGCAGGAATTGACAGGTGTAGGAGGAACTTGGGACATGGCGGGGGATATCCCTATGCCCGTAAACAAATTGTATGCCAACTGCCCCAACAATGCCAAAACAAAGAGTAGCAGTAAGTGCCAGCGCGATCGCATAAGACTATGTATTAATGCAAGCAGTTTTCTAGAAATGTTCATCAGATCAATTACCAAAGTCACTATTTATCATGGCGCTTGGCAGCCAGTTGGTGTCTGAGCTACAAGCAATAACCGATTATCGGCGGTTTTCACCAGCGCCTGGGCTTCCACAATTGGCATTGATACAGAACTGGTGGCAGTTCTTGCACGCGGGACAGAAGCGCCCAAATCGTCCAGAGTCGTATTATTATTGAGGACTTCATTAGGCTGAGGTGGCAATCCGCCAGTTCCGCTGACAGTAAAGCTGTTGGTTGCTACTGTCCCACTGGATTGACAGACGGGGAAGTTGGCGACAGGTTGCCCTAACTCCAATCGCAAAGGGGCTACTGAGCGACTAGGATCGTCTAGCCTCTTGATTGTCACCTGGCCATTGATCCCCAGTTGGGAACTGGCATCAATGTTACTATCTGGTGAACCAAAGATTCCTGCAACTGTTATTGCAATATTACCTCCTTGTCCGCGAATAGCATTAGCTCGGATGTCACTATTTTCCAAAGCTATAATAGTGTCACTGTTGAAATTAATATTCCCACCGTTAGCAGTGCCTAAAGCATTGGTGGTGATATTACTTTGGTGACGCAGTTGTGCGTCTTTTGCCTGTATTGTAATATTGCCGCGATCGCCTGCTGTGGTGTTAGCCTTAAAACTGCTGTTGTCCATATAGAGCGAGTTAGTCTCAATTCCCATATTGCCTGCTCCCCCTAAACCATCAGCGCTCACAGAGGATTGGGCTCCATCCAGGATTTGCAACTGCCCCGTTTGAACTGTTAAGTTTCCGCCTGCACCTGTTGAGTTAGCTTCGGTGTTGGCAAACAAGCCACTGGCTGATCCTTGGTTGCCACTGATATCTGGAACGAGTTTTCCGGTGTTATCTATAACATTCTGGATAGGTCGGTTAGCAAAATTGCGATCGCTCCCAGAGAGGATAATGCTACCATCGACATGCAGGTTAATATTCCCTGCCTTACCACTGCCAGCAGTTGTAGTTACGATTTGTCCGCCATTAATCGCTTCAACCCGATGGGCGTTAATATTAATATTTCCCCCAGGACTGGAATTAAGAGTTAAAGAACTGATAATTGCTCCATCTAGCACCCGCAACCTATCAGTATTAACTGTGATTTCTCCCGCCTGACTATGTGCAGCCTGTTCGGTAGGTGTAAATAATCCACTAGATTGCCCGTTAGAGCCAACTCCAGCTAGAGTAACCTCGCGAGCATTAATCTGAATATTTCCTCCTTTTCCTTGATTGCGAGTGCTAGCGATCGCTATAGCTCCATTAGTGATAGAAATTGTCCCCGCTACGAGCGAAATGTTTCCTCCTCGACCAACTCCAAAATCTTTAACACTACTGTATATACCACTGTTTCTAGGAAAGCCAAGGTTGGGATCGAATAAACCCAGTCCATCTAAGACAATGCGATCGCTTACATTAATATCAATAATCCCCGCATCGCCCATCCCATTTGTACTGCTGGTGAGGTAAGCACCATGAGTGACAAAGAGCGACCCCGCCACGATCTTAATTATCCCGCCATTACCTACAGCTTGAATTCCTACTTGATTGAAGGCACCACTAGATGCGATATCCAAACCCTGTCCATCAAAGGTTACAGTATCGCGAACATTAATATTTATAATCCCCGCATTACCTTGTCCCAATGTACTAGCGGTGATCGCAGCACCGTTGGTAACAAAAAGCGAGCCTGCCGCAATACTAATATTACCCCCATCACCGACAGCATTTTGATTTTCTACGCGATTGTAGATCCCAGTGGAAAATAAATCAGGTCCCTCACCATCAAGAATGGCAAGATCTCGGACATTTATATTTATACTACCTGCCTGACCATGTCCAAAGGTACTAACTTGCAGCGTTGCACCATTAGTAAAAGATAGCGAGCCCGCCGTAATATTAACATTACCCCCTTGACCCACACCTGTAGATGCTACATTGCTGAATGCACCACTGGAGTTGCCATTCCTGCCCTCTCCATCAAAGGAAACGCGATCTCTAACATTAATATTTACAATACCCGCGTTGCCTCGTCCATAGGTACTAGCAGTAAAAATTGCACCATTAGTCATAAAAAGCGATCCAGCTGTGAGATTAATATTACCCCCATTACCTACAGCATCTTTGGTTTCTACCCGACTGTATATACCACTAGAAGAAAATGGGCCTTTGGGATCGGCCCCATCAAAAGAAGCGATATTTTTAACATTAATCAATACATTGCCCGCATCACCCACTCCAAAAGTGCTGGCAATCAAATCAGATGCATCAGTAACTTTGAGCGATTCGGCTTCGATAATAATGTCGCCACCCTTGCCCGTAGCTCTAGATTGCACCACATTAGCAAGAAAACTCCCACCAGACAGGTTAATTTTCCCTGTCGTGTTAAGTTCAATATTTCCTGCCTTACTGCCAACCGAACCCAACCCCAAACCTATCCCTGCTCGCAGATTACTTCCTCCTGACATATCTAAATTCCGGGCATTGACAACAATGCTGCCACCACCTCCAGCACGGACATTCACTTCAGCACCATTGCTCAGGGATACGTCTGCTCGTTGTACTCCCTCCGGGAAACTTAAACGCAGGTTACTGCCATCTACGATTAGAGGTATGGTTCCAGAACCTGCTAGTCCTCCCAACTCGACTCGACCCCCTGGTGCTAATAACTGCCCACCATCAATCTGCACATTGCCACCCACCAATAACAAACTTTGACCAGATGGAACTTCTAAATTTGCGTGATTGGTGATCGAGTTCGCTGCCAGTTGATTTAAGAAAAGGGCATTCGGGTTTACCGTCAATAGTGTTGGGTTATTCGGAGTTGTTGCACTAAATTTGCCTACATTGCCAAACCCTAGAGCATTGGCTGTTGTAGCCACAAAAGAACCACGGATATCTAAGCCTGCATTCGGACCAAAAATAATTCCATTGGGATTGAGCAGGAATAAGTTAGCTGTGCCGTTGGCTCGCAGAATGCCATTAATAGTAGACATCGACCCACCTGTCACCCGCGTGAAGATGTTACTAACATCCACAGCATTGTTGAAAAGAGCCGTACCACCTGTGGGTACAGAAAACTGAGTAAAGCTGTGAAAAAGGTTGCCCCCGGCTCTGGTGCCACCGTTAATCAGACTGGTAGAACCCTGCGATGTGACAAGAGAATTGACAGGCAGAGTTTTATCAGGTATAATCGACGGAGGTATGATTTGCGCTCCTGTGCGAGTTCCGGGGAATGCTCTAGCTCCACCCATCGCAAAAAAACTCATGAGTCCTAACTTCCAGCCCCAACGCCCCCAATTTTTAGCCATTTCAGTAATTGCACCCTTAGAAAATTGCTAAATTTTTTAACCCGAGTGGATAATTTAAGCCCTTGCAGCACGCTTGACGCTTGTAGGCTCAAGTGTCCTCAAGAGGATCGCTGGTAGTAATCTATTTGCTGCCACAACAATTAATCATTAATATAATATCTCTTTAGGGGGACAAAAAAAAAATAAATCCAATTTATATAAAACTTTACAATAAATTGGTGTATTAAGTGTTTTTGGATATAAAACTGGGCGCATAAGCTGTGAGAGTCACTTCGCCTTTACCACAACTAGATGTGTACTAGCCCATAACTTCTTGTCTTTGAGCGATCGTTTCAACACAAACAGCAGCCACTTTAACAACCTCTGACAGGGGCAGCTTCCGTATTCTGTTTAACAATTGCTCTAGTGGAACTTCTTCTAGCGATCCCAAATGGGGTTGTTCCCCCTTTACTAAATAATGTTGAAGGTCATCTAGGCTCCACCCTTTCAGTGCCGCCAGCTTCTCCAAATTCTCCGTTGATGGCCAAGCTAAGCCAGATTCCCAAAAGTTGACAGCCCCATTGCTCACGCCTAGCCGTTTAGCAAACTGGCGTTGACGCAAGAAAACCCCGCAACTCTTGAACTATTTTGGCTAATCGTTGACTTTTGCTGGACTCCATAACATTCATTCTAAAGCTATCACAAGCGGCACATACCTGTGTCCCTTTTTTTTAAGGTAAACTTGGATGAATGACGGATTTAACAAAATGTTTATTCCATCATTCAGTCGCTGCCTTAAATCAACCATGTCAATAAGCCCCGTCATTGAAGTTGACCCCAACACCCTACAACCACATCCACTTAATGCCCCGATATACGGAGAAGAAGAGAACGTGGAAGAGCTGGTGGAACTCATCAGCCAATCGGGATGGGTTAAACCTTTAGTCGTCACAACCACCTCTAGAATTATCTCAGGACACCGACGTTGGAAGGCAGCATTGCAGGTGGGACTAGACAGCATTCCCGTCGAGGTGAGAGAATTTCAGACCGAACTGCAAGAGCTAGAAGCACTGCTGTTGGAGAACGCCACCCGGATTAAAACCACCGAGCTTTTATGTACGGGAAGCTAACGCCTGGAAGGACGTTGAGGCTGAAAAAGCCAAGATGCGGAAAATTGCTACCCAGAATAATGATACGGGCAGGGCAGTCGATCGAGCTGCAGAGGTGGCAAATTTACCACCTCTGCTCGAAAGTAAAGGTAAAGTTCGCGATATCATTGCGGCTAGAGTAGGACTCCGCGCCCGTAATTATGAGAAAGCTGCCAAGGTAGTCGAGTTTATCGACTCCCAAACCGAGCTAGCGCAAGCCGCAGCGCTCCGACAAGTCCTGAACAAAAGTGTCGATGCCGCTTACCAGTTGATTAAGAAGCCTCATACTACGCGCTCCCAAATTCTGACTTTACTAGCTGGAGGGAAATCCTTAAGAGAGGCGCTATCTCGTTCTCGGCGGCAATCAACCTCAACTTCAAACCAGTCCGACAACAACTGCTCTGAAGAAACGCAGGTTGAAGAAGCTCGGCGCAGCTGCTGGGATTGTCAGAATCGAGGGGAATCTATTGACAATCAAAGCTTCTACTGCTATATGAATGGAGCAATTAGTTGTATATCCGATCTTAGTGCGATCCGCCTTTGGCGGCTGCGCTTCGCTATCGCAGCCGAATGCGACTACTTTAGAGAACGAACTATGCCCCCCGATAAAGCAGACTACAGCAATTCCCGTTTAAAAACCTGCACCTACCAGCTTCATTTACCTTGGGAATGGCAAGAAAAGTTAGAGGCACGCGCCGCAGCCGAAGGTATGAGCATCGAGGAATGGATTAAATTACTCGTAGCTCACCAACTGTTCCCACCATCGGGTAAGGTCGAACATTGCGTGTTGAAAAACGACATTTTCAATGCAGTCTGTGACAATCCAGTATAATGCCGCAAGTAAGTAAGTCATCACTGCATTATGGGAGTAATAAAGGCATTCATTAACCAGAAGGGGGGCTGCGGGAAATCAACCACAGCAGTTCATTTCGCGTACTGGCTGCATGAACGACAACAGCAGGACTTACGCACACTGGCATATATAGGGGGCAACCACAGGGGGATTGCCCCTACTCACCTATATATATAGAGTCGTATTAGCCTATTCATTAACAGCCACACCTAATTTAGCCCCCAGGCGTTCGCGGAAAGTGCGATACATTGCATAAACATCAGCTAAACGGTTACCCAGAGACGCCGTATCCAAAGTTGGTGGAATTTCATCAGCATCCCAAATCACATTATCATCCTTATAGCGGGAGCTCAACTGGGCCTCAAACAAATGCGCCGTACCACCACAGAATATCAGTTCATCTCGTTCAGGCGGCAAAGTTTTATCCAACCACCTAGTCAAAATCTGGAAATATTCCTTCCTGGCAAGTTTAGTCGCCTTAACCATCAGAGCAACATCTTCCTTCTTCCCAGTTTCAGAACAACTACGAGCCAAACGCATAAAAGGTAATGATTCAACTTTAGCCCCAGCTTCGACAATGGCACGAATAATTTTATCCGTTGGCTGAGAAGAAGTACCAGAAGTCTCCCTAATAAACACCTCAACCAGCTTATTGCAGCCAAAATCCGACATCTTCCCCTCGCCGACAGCCCCCTTATTAGCAACCAAAACGCTAGCATTGCGGTGCCCAACCATCGCTACCGCCAAAACCTTCTGTTTAACCGAATCCTTCAGACGTTGACGGTGGTAAAGGTAAACACCACCACCTTCCGGCTTGCAGTCAAAAAATACCAGATTAACCTTGAAGTTAGAGCTGGGAGTAAGGAAGTTAGACAAGGCAGTTTTCAAAGACTTCTCAAAGCGTTCCCTATCGCTCTTATATTCTCCAGGGGGAAGCAACGCTGCAATAGCAATATCGAACTTATCACCAAGTTTGAGCCGCTCACTTAAAACCCAGACAGCAGCCAGAGTTTTCCTCACCGCATCTTCCCACTTCAAAGGCTTTAAGTCGAATGAGGAGTGAAAGCGATCCTTGGCTAAGGCACCGAGAGCGTAATACTGCTTCCCTACAGCAATCCAGCAGCTATTTTCTGGAGTTGTAGAGCCAATAACCCCCGCTTTATAAGCATCAATCGATTCCTTACTTACAGGTTCAACCTCCGGTTCCATACAGATAAGGAAAGGCTTACCAATACCATGAGACGTTCTAAAGCCAATCCCTCTAACACTCGAACCGCCAAAATCCATCACCAACCCAGCGGCTGCGGAAAACTTATTTTCTGCTGAGTTACTCGCTTTTACCATAACCAAATTCTACTCCCTACTCTCTCAAGAAAAATCGTTAAGGCCCAATTCATCGTCTAACTCTTCAGGCGTTTTGGAATGGGGCGTACTCTCGGCTGGTACCGACGATGGACTTTGAGCGACTGGCATGTAAGGGATTCTATCCTTATCAGTCGGGGATTCCAACTGCAACACACGTTCGATTAGCTTTATCTGCATCTCCAGATCCCCGATAGCTTTCCAACCAACTTCTCGCAGCACAGCCGGATCTCGCGAGCCACTATGAAAAAAAGCTAGAGGCATCCAATAAGCTCTCAACGCTTCCATCACTGCATCCGCTGAACCGAGAGTCGGGTGAGAGAGCAGGTACTCGAGCAGCTTACCATCTCCCTGCCTCTTACTCTTCTTCAGTCTCAGCTTTAATTCGATCGGGTCGCTAATAGGCATAAATACTTAGAAAAATTAGCTATTTTTGGGTGGTTAAAGGATGGAGATAAGTGGTGACAAACCCAATTAAATCACATAGGGGTGGAATAAGTTTCAGTAGTATACCACGATTATAGCAAATTCTGCCCTCTATGTCTGCTCCATAATCCACCCTATAGTCACCCTATATCCACTATATTACACCCTATGTCAACCTTGCTGTCTGCTCCTTTTTACACCCTATAGTCACCCTATATCCACTACTATACACCCTAAGTCCCCCGTCCCCGCGCTTTTTGGCTGTTGATGCAGGGGGGTTTAATAAGAAATATTGGCAATTTAATCAGGAGAATATTATCAAGTGGCACAAGAGTTTGTCCGGTGAAACGGCGCAGAGGAAATAAAATTTAAGGCGTTTTTTCGTATACTAAAAAACATCTCAAAATTCCCAAAAGTCTCCGAAAGCTCATTCCTCCGGTGAAAAATTTACCCCGAAGTGGCACCAAATACTAATGAGAATAATTATTAATTAGCCTGGTATTTTTATCTGGCTCTAGAAAATCTGCTCCTCGGACACAAATTTTTCACGCTTAGCCTTGTGTTCACAGGAGTTATGGTGCGCTTGAGCGTTAAGCCTCGAGAGTCGGACTTGGTGAGTCTAGGTGATTTGGCGTAAAATAGATTAGTCTCAGCCGATTAGCAGAGCGGCGGGAGACAACTGAACCTTGAGCGTGCATTGGCGATGAAAATATTCGGTGAGTGCAGGAAAGTTTTATGTCACCATCAAAACGGAATCGAGACAACAGCGCTTATAAGCTGCCCGATGGGGCATTGTATGTAGATAAAATTTGTGAGTTGTACGACATATGGGAGTCTACTTGTCACGCTCGGCTGAATGTATTGAACATCGATACACTGAAACTAAATGGGTGGGCTTATCTCACCAAAGAGCAGTTGGCAGAGTTTGATAGACTCGACAAGCACCTAAAAGTTGATAGGCGGTACAAGACATATAGGAAGAGTCAGGAGCGACAGGATGCGCCTAAAGTTGTGGTTAACTCTGATGCCGCAGCCGAGCCAGAAGAACCCAGTAAGCTTGAACAAGCAGAAGAGAAAGTTGAAGTCAATGACAATGATTTGGTTGTTGACGCGGATAAAGCACCTCCAACAGCGCCTCCACTACAATTACCCCAGGCACCATTACCCCAGCAGATACAGGTGCCAACCAAAGCACCCAAAGCACCGAGGAGAAAGTCAGCGCCCAAACCATTACCCAAGCAACTATATAGACAGGTACAACGGAAAGCTCAACCGGCTCCTACAACAAAGCCAGAGTCCCCAAAGACGCTTTGGTGGGATTCATTATTTAGAATGGTGGGGATAGGATTATTCGTCCTAGGTCTGTCAATGTTCTACCAGCACAAAGATTCACTCCAACCCATTCAGACGTGGAGTAGCCCTGTCAATGAATCTGTCTCGTCCGAGAGTAGCGCTCCTTGAATGTATGAAGTTGCTCTAATCAGTCGAGAAAAGGAAGCGGGAGCAACTACGAGCGCTGGCTCCGACGCAGCCATATTAAAATAAGGCGGAACCATGTCAGAAACTATTACTGCTGTCTACGATTCACGGGGTGCTGCGCCCATTAAG
The DNA here is from genome assembly GCA_949127975.1 of Oscillatoriales cyanobacterium PMM_0019. Taxonomy (GTDB): domain Bacteria; phylum Cyanobacteriota; class Cyanobacteriia; order Cyanobacteriales; family CASBRB01; genus CASBRB01. Next base: position 31,644 of record CASBRB010000196.1, read on the forward strand.
TCCCATTACGCTGCCGGAACACCAAACCGTGCGTCTTCAAGTTTTGACTCCTGAGTCAACAGAAGCATCAACACTCTTATTCTCTGAGGTAATTCAATCCCTAGTAGCTAAGGGATTGGTTACTTCTCCTCCCCATCGGGATGATATTGAGCCAGTTTCCTCTCACAGAGTGGAGCGAACTGACCAAAAGACTGGAAGCATCAGGAGGCAAGCCCCTTTCAGAAATCATCATTGAAGAGCGAAACAATCGTCTCTGCCTGCACGCGATGTTAGCCCTGCCCCACAGAGATGAGTCCCACGCCAAAGGAGCTAACACCGAAACTTTATCAGACGAGCAGTGGGTAGAAATCGGACAGCAATGTTAGCACGAAATGGGCTCTTACGACCAATATTTCATCGCTCTGCGGTAGAGGCAGCGATTATGGAACAGGTGGCTAGTTTATAATGGCAGTTAACTACATAGTCCAGGCTAAAGTAGTTGATATCCAAGCTGAGCTACCCCAACCCGGTGATATTTTTCTAGTAGATACCAATGTTTGGTGAAGACTTACCCGAAAGCTAGTGGGTTTTCCCTGACCTATCAAACTACGGACTACCCTAACTATATTGCCAAAGCTATTTCTGCTCAATCTCTACTTTTGTACTCCGGTCTTTCTTTAGCTAAGCTTCAATATCTATCAAGTTGAAGCTCCGATAGTCGGAGATCCCGGACGAACGCCAAAAGTAAATTATAATCACCATAAAACCTTACAATTAAATAGCGTTAACGTTGCTAACGATTGTCAATTAAACCTCATGATCAATGACAACCAACCTCCCAAGGAGAATATTGGCGCTAGGATTCCGGCTGATTGGGCTGCGAAACTCAAAAATTTAGCTGAGGTTCTTCACTGTAGCCAAACCGAACTAATCACCGAAGCTATTGGAGAGTACCTGGAGAAAGACGTAACAAATATTACCTGTAGCATAACGCGCTTGGAAAGAAACTTAGCTACCGATGGCGGACACGAAATCGTCACCAATCCGGGCATTGATGCTGATGGCTTCGCTGCATTAACCCAGCTTGTTGAACAATTACAGTTAATGAATCAAACTGGAATTCAACAAAATACCGAACTGCACCAGCACGTTACTCATATTATACATCAAAACGCCGAACTTAGAAATCAAGTTACCAATCTCACCAACCAACATACCGAACTGAATAATCAAGTTGCCAATCAAATCTATAATCTTGCCAGAAAAATAGACAACCTTTTAGAGCAAGTAACCCAAATAAAACAGCAGCCCCCAACAGATCGGGTAACGTTGGTTGAGTCGGTTTCTGCCGATAAGTTTGCGGGAGGTATTACCCAAACCGAATTATGCGAACGATTTGGAATTAAGCCTGGTAGTTTAGCAAGGATGGCTGAAAGGGCAATTCAATCGCCCCAAAATTTTTTGGAAGATTTAACTAAATGGCGTTACCTAGTACGACCCGGACAAAAGCGAGGACGCTGGCATCCACCAGAGGACTCTACATGAAGATTAACAGGTAGCTTAAATCCAATTTAAACAATACCGTTAGCAGTGCTAACGCCAAGGTGCTGGTACGGTTTTTCTGTCTATAGTTAGACGCCAGTACAGGCATCCTGCATTAACCTATAATCTAAGGTCTTCTAACAGCAAGCCATGTCAAAATCTACGCCTTCTTAGGGTTGCCGACCAATACCAAGCTCTCACCCACATGCCCCTCGAACGATTTCAGTACCAATCAGCGCTGCTCCCAGCTTGCCTGTTGGTAGTGCCAATAATAATTTTAATTAGGTAAACATATGGTAAAGACTGCTGTAATTCCCGTAAGATTTGAACCCTCGGAACGCGACTATATAAAAGATGTTGCAGGTTCTCTTGGCAGAGCGCGAGTATATCAGAAAAGCCGTACTAAAAGAACCAGTTCCCCAACTCCGCAAAAGGCAACGAGTACCGGAAGTTAATCGGCTTATCTATGTTGAATTAGGACAAATTGGAAGTAACATTAACCGGATAGCCGATGCTTGTCAGATTGCTTTAGAGCGGGGACAAGGCTGTAATATTGATGCCGATACTTTGCAAATCTTATCTCAAAAACTAGACGAAATCCGATTAGAACTTCTTGCAGTAAACTCCAATTCTGATGATGATGGTGATACGGAATGATTGGCAAGCAAGTTAAAGGCACCAGTTTTAGAGCAGTGCTGGATTATTTGGAATCTAAGGAAGGAGCCAAGCTCATCGGCGGTAACATGGCAGGGAAAGAGCCTCGCAATGCGAGCTGCTGAGTTTCGGGTGTCTGCCGAACTAAATCCCAGAGTCAAACGAGCTGTATACCACGCCAGCTTAAGTCTGCCCCACGAAGAACATTTAACCGATGCTCGGTGGAGGGCTCTAGCGGATGACTATAGAAAAGGTATGGGATTTACTGACTGTCAATATACAGTTTACCGCCACAGCTCAAGAGAACACGACCACGTTCATATTGTCGCCAGTCGCGTCGGCATTATTGATGGTAAAACGGTATCCGATAGTTGGGATTATGCCAAGAGCGAAACTTTAATCCGCGAGTTAGAGAAGAAATACTCCTTGGCATCGGTACGCCCCAGCAGGGAATTAGATACCCGTTCGCCCACTACTGGAGAGCAGCGGCGATTTATGCGAACTGGAGAGGTGGCACTCAGGGTACAGCTCCAGGAATTAATCTCGAGCTTAACTGAGGATAATCCTACCATGCCGCAGTTAATTGACCGACTGAAAGACCGGGGCGTTGATGTCAAAGTTAGGTTTAGCGATACCGGAAGAATTCGGGAAGGGATTAGCTACGAACTTAACGGGATTCCATTTAGCGGCACATCGTTGGGTGCCGCTTATACGTTTAAAGGCTTGCAGAAACACAGAGGAGTAATATATGAACGCTCAAGACACTATGAGGAAACTTGCGCGGCAGCAGATAGAGAGCCAAGAGGAGAACAGGTTGTTGACTCAAGAGACGTTGAAGGAATTATCCACAGCATTAAAACATTGGACGGAAAAGATTCAAACATTGGAGACGGAGCAGACTTCGACTACTCGGCAACTATCCAACATGAATCAAACGCTAAAGGATCTAACTCAGCAAGTGACTATATTAATTCTGGAGCAGCAGAAAACCAACAGCGCTATCCAGAGTCTACAGAAATATCAGCCCCAGGCGTACCCCAAGCACCAGACATTAACCTACAAGGGGATGCTAGTGATGTTAGGAATAGCGGCAATATTCAGCAGTCTGTTGACTTGTTTCATGCTTCAGTTGATGTCGCCAGGAGTGCTGAACCAAAGCAACGACAGAACGAACAACGTGGAAGTGAAACCATAAAAGCTGCTGCATCCAATAGTACCAGTAATGCCGAAACTGAGAGTGCTGCCAATGCTAAAGCTGAGAATTTTAAGGAAACCAAATCCAAAGTTGCAGCAGATCAGAAAAAGTGGGAGTCTAGTCCAGTGTGGCAGCAGCGGGCAGATTGGGAACGCCATATGATTGTGGCTGCATTTGCCGCTTTGAAGAATGGTGATAGGGAATTACCCACAGTAGTTACGGCTAAGTTTGCGTCGGCGCGATACACGGCGGAGCTAATCAACTTAAACCACTTACAAGTTGATGATAACTTTTTCTCTGTTTATAAATACAAAACTTACCGAGACGCGCTTGCTCATGAATGCAACCTGGCACCCAGCAAGCAGCAAGTATTCGGAAGTTACAAACAGAATCTAGAAGCAGAGCCTAGGTTAAAAAGCAGCTCATCTACAGCTGCTTTGTTGCAGCAATTCAGGGATAGTATTTTAGCTTCTGATAACAGTAAAAAAACTGAGCAGCCATCAAGTACACCTACCAAGAGCTTGCAGCTACCTGAAGACGACTATGTCTTACGCGCTTATGTCGATAAGTTTTACCAAAAGTATGCAAGTCGCGTCAAACAGCAGCAATCTGACTTGAAGCGACTTGAGGATGTAGATGTTCAAATCGCCCTGTTAGCGCTATACGATGGATATAATGCTAAAGATGCCTGGTGCATGTTACTGAGAAGTCCTAAAATTCAGGATTTCTTGCGCTGCTCCAATCCCCTTGAATCGTTCTCCAATTATACGAAACAACGGGTAGCGATCGCTATATGTGAAAAACAGCTTGATAGCGATCCCCAGCAGCGGAAACGAGTTGAAATCGTTAAGCCGATTATTGATGAGTTTTGTATTGGGCTTGCAGATGGCAAGCAGATTGATGGTACGGATTACACATGTAAGCGAAACGGGGATAGTCGCATTATGATTGCCCACGATGGACGGGGGGAAGTGTTGAAACTTACTGGTAGATGGGTGGAGCATTGTACCCTTACCGATAGCGATGTCCGCATTTTTCAGAAAGCAGAATTGGAACGTCAGAAAAAGCGGTTAGTGCGATCCCACGAGCCTAAACCTGAGAATAAGTCTTTTCAGATGGAACTTTAAGCGAGCGCCGAGATCCCGTGAGCGTCCTATCAATTTTAGTCGAACGACGACTTTCGTCTTGCTCATGAGCGCAGCGTGTCCTCAAGACATAGGGAATCGCCCAAATTGAAGGACTAAATTTGTGAAAGCAGCTCTTGAATAGATAGTACTGCTATAGCTACGCCAGAGAAATCTGAGATATCGCGAGTCACGATCGCCGGAATGCTGATTGAGCGTTGCACAGGCAAACTGAACACCATCTTCTCCCATCCTTCAAATTACTGATTAAAGCTTGTTGAATCGTTAGACGATCGACACAACAAAGCTCCAACCCTGCTAACATTCGGGAAACCGACAAGATTGCTGGTTCTCGACCTTGAGCCTTTCTGATAATATAGAAAACATTTGTCAGTGTTGTCGCGGCAATATACCCCTGGATTCGACTCATTTCAACCATTTCAAATAACACTATAGCATCTTCTACAAATGGCGATCGCTCTAGCAGCAGATCTAGAACAATATTAGTGTCGATCAAAATTTTCATTACTGATATTTTTCCATCAAATAGGCTGTGTAGTCTGACTGAACTTCTGCATCTGTGGGAGAAATATCAGTCTGTGGGAGCAATTCCTCGTAATCCTGTTAAGGTTCCCTTCGGAATTTTTGATAGTTGCTCAGACCCGACTTTAAAAGTTGCTTTGTGTCTGAGCAACTCCACAAAATCGAGTACCTCATTAACTTGCTCTTCTGGCATCGCCTGCACCAGCTCATAAATCCTTTGTGCTGTATTCATAGAATCTGACCCCCTTGTTGTTTTGCCAATTCTATTAACAATTTTATTTCCATAATTTCACTACAATTCTAACAATTTTTGCTAGAATATACTCAACAACTTAAAAGCGATCGCTCTGTCTGGAAAACTAGCGATCGCTTCTAAGCCAAAAAATTATTCAGGTGTCCAATGGGAGGCACTAATAACCATGATAGATGAACATTGCATAGGTGACAATGTATTGACGATTGAGGAGCGAGAACTTCTATCGACAGCCGAGTCGGCGATCGAGAGGTTCAGAATCGCCTATTGGGAAGCTGGAGCAGCCCTGAACAAGATCTTCTTAGAAAAACTCTATCGAGAGAATTATGTGACATTTGATGCCTACTGCCACAGAAGGTGGAATATGGATCGAGTATATGCACATTACCTCATCAAAGCAACTCTGGTACGTGAGATGCGTGTTAACCACGGTTAACATTTCGGATGAAGAAAGCAATGACGATCGCTCCAAGGTTAGAGAAGGCGATAATTATAAGCTACCATCGAATGAACGTCAAGCACGACCTCTGATTCCCCTCAAAGAACCGGAGCAGATCCAGAGGGCATGGTCGAGGGCATTGGAGATGAGCGATGGCTCTCCGAAAGAGAAAGACGTTCGTCAGGCAGTCGCAGAGTTATATGGTTCGCCAAAACGCCCGAAAAAGAAGCGAACGTATACCGAGGAAGAGAAGGAGTTAGGGGTCTGTGATTGGGATCGATCGGTTCATGAGGGAGTTCCACGTTTTGATGTCTCTCTGCATGACCCTGAAGTGGCAACCAAGATAGAGAGGATAGCGGCAGAGAATGGAAGGAGTAATGCTTACGCGATCGGAATGTGTGTTAATACTTTCGATGAGGGCTCTAAACTTAGAGAGGACAATAACGATCTGAAGGAAAAGTTTAATTCAATCTCAGCTCTTAATGAACGATTGAAGCAGGAAATTGACAAACTTTGGAATGCTCAACAACACAGCAATCACCTGAAGAGTACAAAGGGAAGTATCCAGGCTGTCTGAATGTTAAGGATTATATGGGGGAGTGGATGTGCCGAATTAACAGAGATGGTACCATCTTTTTTAGCGACAAGTGGCAACCTTGTATCCTGACAATACTTCAAGAATTCGCAAATAATCCACAGGCAGTAGTAGCGAATCATGGTCAGACAACGGGAAGTTGTTGCTTTTGTAATAGACCATTAACTGATGAGCGATCGTTATCTGTTGGATATGGTTCTACCTGCGCGAAGCATTACGGATTACCTTGGGATGAAGTGGGGATTGAAGGTCAATGTAATGAAGTTGAAGTTGATGAAGTAACCATTGTCGATCGTACCACAGGTTCATCAGAAATTAGCACAACCGCACCCGATGAAGTAATTGATGGTAGTACAGAAATCCCTTTTGAGTCATCCCAATCCTTAAAATCTATATTTAGGATTGGGATCAGTGTTGAAGTTAAATCGGGTCGTTACCTTGAAGAATTAGGAGGTAAAGAGGGCATCGTCAGGACAGATGATGAGGAGATTGGGTGCGTTGTTGACTTCGACGGTCAGCGCAAGTTTATCTTTTATGACGATCTAGCGCCTGCGTTAAGAATGCACTCTGTTCTATTGATAGCATTGTTATTTCGCCAGTGGCAGGACTTAATATTCCAACAATCCCATCATCATCGCATGGTAGTAAATCTAGGCAATCCTTATATCTTGGTGAAGAATATTTAAAATCCCAATCGGTTAGTTGCATAGCCCTAATTATCGGGTCTATTAATTGCCTAGCTTCCTCTGCTTTTTCTCTATCAATATAAACAGCCAAACTATCACACCTACCTTTATTCAATAATCCTCTTCAATACAAACTGTGTCCGTAGAATAGCTGTAAGTCCCCGCTAACTTCAACCACTCTGTCATTAGATTGGCATAACGATACTCAACAACTAAAATAGTATGCCCCTTTTCGTGCATTTTAAAGCAATATCCAAGCATTCTCCATTCGTAATCAGCAGGTAAGGTGATAACATAAGGCTGACAGTATTTGGTATTTTCATACTTCCAAAACCTTTTGACATAGATATCAATCAACTTCTCTACTCTTTCCTTGATAATCAGATAGTTGCGATAAGCGTCTATCTCAGTCGCGTCAGAAAAAGACTCTGCCAATTCCAAAAGTCTATCTTTTACACTATACAGGGAAATTCCATAAGTCCAATCGTCTGTTGGGCTTATGGTAATATAAGTCCAGTACTCAACCTGTTTTTTCTTTTCGAGATACATTTACACAACCTCCTGTATAAATATCCTGCGGCGGCGGCATGACTTAACATCTCCAGTCACCAATACCATCCCAGGCAATGTCTAGTTCTCTTTGGTCAAATTTAGGCATAGCATCCGCTACTCTATACATCAAGTCCGTGCCACCTATCTCGCGGGCGTCTCTCTCCAAAATACCTTAATCAGCCTGATATAGTCCTGAAATCCATCATCGGATTTACATCCACCTCCCTCCATAGAGTATATATGGGAGCAACGCGAAAAAGTGAGAGGTCGTACCCGTACCGGGGCCGGAGGCAATCGTTTCGCTCCCTCCAAGCGATGCCTGCGGCGGGCTGCGCCTACGCTCTATGAAGTAGGAGCAGCCTTCATTACCATAATTAAGGGTTTATTACAACCTTCTGAAGATTTGTTAAGCAAACTTGATAGTTATATAGCTATAAACAGTTAATATTCGACCAACCTACAATGCTGCCACTAATAGGTTGGGTAAAGTACCTCAACCCAACCTCCAATGCTGCTAATAAATGGCAAAAACAAGATTAATTATGCTACCAACCCTGTTCTTTACCGAGTTGCAAAAGTTCAGTCAAGATAGCCTTACCTTCTCCAAAACTCCGCCCACGCTTTTCTAACACCGTTTCAATGATTTTAGTATCGCTGATACCTGACTGTTGCAACAGCGTTACAGCGTGAAACAGCGGTTTGAAACTGTCGGCTGTTTCAGCGTTACTTCCATAACTTTCAGAATCGGTAATGCCGGGAACGCTTGGTAGTTCGTCACTTCCCATCTCTGGAAGTTGTGGCGTCAGTTCAGAAGTGGACTGAAACAGTGATTGCGACGCTTGCTGTTGCCAGTATAATTCCTGCTGGTATTGGCTACTGGCTAATTGAGTTATAAAATCAGTTTGCTCTGCCTTATCCACTGCCTTTAACAGTGGCTTGATTCGTTCTAGTTGGTTGCCAGAAACGACTGTAGCAATCCCACAGCCAAGCGTCCCCAGTAAACTCAAATACCTCAAAGTAATTTGAAATTTACCTTTAGGCGATGCCAGTAGGAAAGGGGTAGCACTCCAACCAAACAAACCTACGATGCTACAAATGCCACAGATAAGTAATAGTAAATTACGATTCTGTCTCAACTGTTGCTCTGGACTAGATATCTTTATCATGTTACCTCACCCACTGGATGATCCCACCAACAATCAGCACCAGGGCGACGCTAGCCATGAATCCGATATATTGCTGTTGATTCATGCCAAAAAGCTCTGCAAAATAATCGTCACACAGCCCTAAAACTGCTATAATTAGGGCAACTACTACTGCCATCCAAAATCCATACGCTCTGAAATTCGGGAAGATTGACGCTGTAAAGCTGAACAATCCAACGACTGAAATGCCTAGAATAAAGTACCCAGTCAAGATAAATAATTTACTCATGTTTCACCAATTGATAAAAAAAATCCCTACTCTGGTTAAAGGTTAGAGTAGGGAAAAGTTAAAACTAAACGCCGTAGCTATCTCGGATTGCTTGAATAGCTACAACAGCGTTAGATTCAGCAATATCCACACGGCTGTTTAATTGCTGGTACTGTGGACGTAATCCGTGAAGTTTCTCAGCTAGTCGCGTGTTAGCTTGGAGCTTTTCGACTTCGTTCTGAGCAACTTTACCTTGATAGTTTCGGTGGACTTGGTGGACTTGAGTGTCGCTGTTATCAATTGACTTCAAGGCTCGATATGCTTGCTGTGCCTGTGCTGCTTGCTCTCGTTTCAGTTTAGCCATCTGCTTTAAAGCTTCTGCTTCCTGTTTATTGAAGTAGCGGGGGGCTTGCAATACTGGAGCAGTGCGAATGCTGGTAAAGTTAGCCGTAGTCGGGCTAACTACATCACTTGAGGTATTGCCTACCACTGCCTGTTTATTGATAGAGTGAGTATCTGTGTTAGCTAGAGTGCCTGGTGCTGACTGGTTTATCTCTGGCTTAGTACCGCCCAGTATTTTAGACATGATCCCCATTTTCGTTGTCTCCTTGTGGTAAATAGTTGGTATTGTTTCCTTGAAGTAGCAATTCTGGATTAGCTGGTTTTAGTCCCAACTGACTGAGTAACGATACTCGTTCTAACGTGGATACAGGTTTGGTTAGGTGCTGTTTCACCCGGCCCGTTACTGTCGCGTCAATCCGTGATAAGATTTGATTAGCGATCGCGTCCGAAACCGTCTCGATAATCGGCGTGTACCTAATGGTAAGGTCGGTTGGATCATCTGTTTCAGGTTGAAACGATGCTGTTTCAGTCGTTGAAACGCCACCGTTACATAGGTGTCGCAGCATTTCCACACCCGTTTCAGTCCACAGGGTGCCACCATCGCTGGACTTTACCCAATGGGTATTTTCCTGTATTTGCTCGGACTTCCTAGCCTTCCAAGTCCGTAAAGTACCTTCCTTGATACCTAGTAGCTCGGCTACCTGTTGGTTGGAGTAAACGTCTGACATTAGCGCCTACCCTCTTTGAATCCGCGCAGCTCACCAGTAAGTTCCGTAACCTGGGTTCTCAGTGAGGTGTTCTCAGTCTGGAATTCGTGGAGCTTCAGTCGAGCGCTCTCGCCACTCAAATGCCCTGCGTATAGCCCACAGAAAAATAAGCCGACTGCTACGAATAAAAACCCGATGGCGTTGTTGTCATTCACTCCAATACCCCCCGACACCGCGCTAATATTCTTAAAGCAGTTGGGTTTCCGGCTAGTAGCCTTGTGGCAGCTTCCCATTTACCAGCGGCGGCAAGGGTGGCTATCTTTTTGGCAAGGGGTAGCCCAATGTGGGGGGCGAGTTGCCCGTCAACCAGTCCCAGTTCGTCTTGGTGGTTCATCGGTTCACCTCCCAACTGTGCAACGGTTGCACAGTTACATCCTGGCAACCAGCTCCTCGGTAGGGCGATGGTGGGGGTAGGGGTGATGTGGTGAGTGCGTGAGCTGTCAGAATCGCATACATATATAGATCAGCCTCCTGTCGTTAGGTGGTGTAGAGTCAGCCCGTTACGTGGAATGTGGGGGCTGACTTTTTGATTTATCTTATGGTAACATGGAAACGTGACAACGTGGTAACAAGTAAAACTGACTAAGCTACCTCATGGCAGAATAAGCACATGAGGGAAAAATCAACTATGCACGTTGTAATACCAGAAGATCTAAAAAAACGATTCAAAGCTCGCTGCGTTATGGAGGGAGTGAATATGAGCGAAGTTGTGGTCGAGCTTATCCAAGATTGGATGAGCCGTGAAAATCCTACCCAGATTACAAAGATTGATGATTAACATCAATTCCCAAATATACCTAGATTTTATTTGCGGATTAACCATTTTTGATTAATTTGGGAGGTTTATGGCACCACCAGGAAAACTGGAAATCACAATTAAAATCAACGAGATACCCAAAGTTAGAAACGTAGAGAACGGCTGGAAAGAATTCAGCCTCAACTGCGACGGGCAGCTTGTCACCGTTAAGGTGAAGCCAAAAGTTTTCAAGAAACTTGAGGACGCCCAAGCTAATTATCCGATGTGGGTAGCTGCGGTCGGCGGCAAGCTGGGGGCGCAAACCACTAACGGTTTTATCCACGATTGCTCCAAATATTCAAGTGTTCGAGCGCAAGCCGAAGGAGGCGAAACCAGAGCAGGAATCAGCGACAGTATCAGGTTAAGCGATCGCTACGCCGAAGGATCGCTAATTCGATGGATAAAGGTGGACAATAGGTGTATAAGCGTACATGAGGGTGTTGGAAACCACTACCGCCTCGGGATTACTTAATGCCGGGTGCTTTTGTGATGTACTTTCGCCCAGACAATTATGGGCTGACATCTTTTATCCTGTACGCATAGTGGTTGTTTTCTCCCTTTCGGGGTAATGTTTTCCGTCCCTAAGAGGGACCGCGTAGCGTGTACGGCAATGTTAGAGAGGCTTGTCATGCTGAAGACACTAGCTTAAACCTTATACACCTGTTTAATCTCCAGCGATAGAGCCACAAACTGGAAAGCATCTGCGGGTATCATGACCTTTCTAACGTAGTCCTGTTACAGACTTAGCCTGGCTACCTCTTCAACAGAAGTACTGGTTGTCCAGCATTGTCCATTGATTGGTGGATAGCCACAACTAAACGATAAACCTATCTATTATAACAGCAACAACAATGCTGGATTTTTGTGCTGTCTATCATAAGTGATTGCGTAAAACTTGTCATAAAACTTAACAAAACTTTTTATTAAGTAGGGATCTTTATTCCGGTTTTTGTGCCAAGATCTAAATTAAGAACTTTGGGGTAATAAATCCAAAAAAAATTTGGGGATGCTTTCACATCTCCCCAAAGTTCATTTTGTTTTTATTTTTATGTGGTTACCAGTATGACACACTCCAACCCAGAACGGGTAGTACCATTTGACAGATCGCAGGCTTCCGAACAACTCAAAGCTTTAGGCTACGAACCAGGACGGGATTTAATCTTCCTCCGCTACATAGATCCGACGAAGACGGAACCCGCAGACATGAAAACAGGTGCGCGTTCCCTCAACCAGAAGGTAATCGAGGCAAAACAGCGCCAGGGCTACGACGTCTATTTCGTGGTTAACGGACAAGGTAACAAAGACGACAAGGTAAAACTCGGACGTGCGCTGTGGTACGAACACGATAAAATGACCAAAGAACTACAGCGGGAACTGTGGAAGACGCTCGGACTACCAGAACCAACATTTCAAGTAGACACCGGGGGTAAGTCGATTCATAGTTACTGGGTATTTGACGAGCCGATTCCCATAGAGCAGTGGGAGCCACTTCAATCTGACTTGCTGGAATACTCGGATGGCGATCGCACGATCAAAAACCCGTCTCGCATTCTCCGGCTAGCTGGCTGCGCTTACATGAAAGGGGATAACCCAGGGACGACGCAAGCAACCATCATCAGTAACAGTGGCAAGCGCTACACCTACCCAGAATTACGGACAATTATCCCACAACCACAGCCGCCAGAGCCGCCACAGATTCCCAAACCTTCTTACCAGCCATCGATCCCCGATGACGTTCCCCTATATATCTGTCTGACTAAGGACGATCGCGCACTGCTCGATTGCGGGGCAACTGATATGCGTAACGCCCAGGGAGCTAAACTAGCACGTAACCTCATCGGCACGGCAGAACGGCTGATAACCCTTGGCTATCGCTTCAGTGGAGATCCATACCAATTATTTATAGACTACTGCCAGTGCTGTCGCCAAGGTGACGGGTGGAATCAGAAAGAGTGGGACTCAATCTGGAAGTCAGCGCAGAAGGACAACCCCACGCCATCAATGACAGACGATGCCATAGTAAACTGCATCAAAGCGTGGCAGCGCAACCAGCTCAATAGCCGAAAATCTTCTTCTCAAGGTGAAGCGACTGAGCCAGAGAACAAAGCAATCGCTACCAAAAAGAGGAAAACCAAATCACCACCACCACCATCACCATCCTCCGATGAAGCACCAGAAGAAAATGAAATAGAAGAAATAGACTGGAAGGAACCACAATCATACCATCGGACTCTTGGATTCTGGAAAAAAAATAAGGGTGACGGTGAAGAATTTTACTGGGAGCCGCGCTGTAACTTTGATTTTCAAATAGAGCGGGAATTATCCGACAGCGACGGTGGTGGATTCATTCTTCAGATTGCACCACAGTGGACTACGCAGCAATACAGAGTATTGGTACGCCGTAATGCACTTTCCTCGCCCGATGAATTCGCTTCCTCAATATCCAAAGCTTTAACAGCTACAGTAACCTGCTCTTTGACTAAATGGGAATTAAATGCCTTGATTGCAGCCCGACAATTAGCTTATCGCAGCCGAGGTGAAAAGCTTTTTAAAGTGTGCGATCGCTACGGTCAACAGCGTAATGCATTGTGGGTATTTGAGGAGTACCAATTTACTCAGACAGGAACCCCAACAACAGAGGAAGAAAGTTTATTCGTATTCGATCCGGCTTTGGGTAAAGAAGACTTTATTCCTTGCCCACAGCTAGCAGACCCTAATGGAATTGAGGGCTTAACTGAACTGATAAATGCTGGACGGCAAGCGCTTGGTAAAGAAAATGCCAATCAATTTATCTTAGCTGTGGCTTGGGTCGTGGCTGGCTTGCATTTGCAAACTATTAAGAAAGAAGAAGGATTCTTCCCATTACTGAATGCTCATGGTGACCCCGGTACTGGGAAGACGATCGCGCTAGAATCAGCACTTTCGTTAATTGGCACAAACTGGGCTGATGATGGCATGATTTCCAAAGTCACCATGTCAGCAGTCTACGAACATCTGAGCAAGACAGGCTCTTTACCCGTAGTTTGGGACGATCCACCACGCAATTGGGGACACGGGGAACTGGATGAATTTTGCAAGGCGATGTGGAACCTCAAATCACGAGTCGTGAGGGGTAACCGACAGACACCACACAGTACAATTGCTTTTACCAGCAACCATCTCATGTGCGCCGAACAAGATGCCGCCTACACCCGCATCTTGCGACTGCCATTTTACAAAGGTGGCGACCCATTAGCAATTCCTCTGCTCCGGGCAGCACAGAAAAAAGCATCTGGATCTTTTCAGCAATTAATTTCAATTGGCTACGATCCTATTGAAGTCAGGAAGCTAGAGCAAGTATTTCTCCCTAAATTACCTTTAGCTCATGCCAGAATTGCATTTATTATGGCTATGATCTGCTGTTACGCCGAGAAGGTACTCGCCATAGTTGGTGGCAATGAAAATCCTCGCCAGTGGATTATAGATAATCTCTGCCCTCTGGAAAACGATGCAGAAAATACCGGAGATTCCTTGCAAGATTTTATCCGCTGCATCATCGCTCTGGAAGGTAAAGATGCCATTGGGAGTTGGAACAAACGTACTTACACAGATTCAAATGGGCAAAAATGGGTGGCGATTCACCCTGAATCTGTGTGGGCTGAGGTTGAGAAAGCTTTTAAACCAACAACCTACAACAAAAAATCCATAAAGATCCACCTTCTCAAAATTGGTGGGGTGGCAGATAAAGTCGTTAAATTTGACCAATCCCGCGATGAAGTACTAGCTTACCATCGGGCGTTTATCTCTCCCCGCCTCGATCCTGAAGGTAATCCAATCTCGCCAATCCCTCCACGCCAACTGGCGAGAAAAGCTTGGTTATTTCCTGGTAGCTTGTTCCCTCCAGGTGACGACCATACACCGCCACCACCACCACCACCACCACCAACACCAACACCAACACCAACACCCTCACCAGTTACGAAGGTTACCGAAGTTACCGCTGGTTACCAAAAGTTACCGAATTTGGTAACCAGCGGTAACCCAGATATATCAAGGGATTCAGGCGCATCAATTACCCAAGTTACCTTCGTTACCGAAAAAAATAGTAATTCTAATGAAAAAAATGGATTAAGCAACCACGGCGAGAACTCGCCAAACCACGGTGCGATTGAAGATGCGCCAGGTTACCAGCCTAGTAACCAAAATGGTTACCATAATGGTAACCAAACCGAAACCATTGATATGACTGGGTTACCAGTGGTTACCGACCCTGGTAACCAGACGGTAACTTTTGGTAACCACGGTAACCACGGTAACCAGGATTCTGAAAATGTCAAAGAAATTGAAGATATAGCCGAGCAGCTCCAGGAAGCACTTGCCACCAATTTCCGCGAGATGCTGTCCCAACCGGAGCTGCTGGCTACAAAGCTTGGGGAGCAACCCGCTGCCACCGAGGTAGTACAACTAGATTTATTCGCGCAACCCAAGCCAGTTCCCACCGAGCCAGTACCGCTCACCAGCTTCGCTCCCGATGCCTACCAACCGGAAGCAGAGTCAGAAGCACCAAAACCGTCAAAGCTACAACGAAATATTGAAGAGGAAGAAGCTATGAAGGCGCTCCTCAAAAAACAATTTCCACTTGGCGCGACGGTGAAACGTATTGATGCTGGCTACCAGGGCATAGTAACTGGCTACCATCAGTCAGGCAATGTGGTTTTTGATCTAGAAGGCAACCGTGGCGTAGATATCCAACCACCTACCAACCTTGAACTAATTTCACTGCCACACAGCGAAGTAAGAGATGAAGTCAAAAAGGATGTTTTTGACGTCAAACAGTTAAAGGTTGGCTCGCGTGTAAAAATTAACACGGGACCTTCGTATCGCACACACGGTCTTGTTGGCACTATTACCGGGGTTAACGGGGTGCGGTATGCCATTGCATTAGAAGATCCTGAAATTCCTTTTTGCGAGATTAAACCTGAATACCTGGAATTAGTTGAAGAGAGCTAGCTCGATTTTGAATTCATTTTGAATTAATGCAGCTCTAAGCAATGAAAAGTAGGCTTCTCTAGAAGCTTTTGAATTGCTTCATGTCCAGCACGGATGAGAGCTTCAACTTGATTTGTAGGCGCATTTCCACATCTTAACCACACCACTTTTGGTGGAGAACCATACAATCTACTTCTTTCTGCAAAGTCTACATCTTGGGTCACAATGCAGAAGTCGTTTAACTTGGCAAATTCCCAAATCTCTGTATCTGTCTTCTCTGCTAGCCCATGAAACTGTACATGGCTAGCATTAGGGAAAATATCAGCCATGCGAGTAACTAGTTTTCGGCTCAGGTTCTGATCAAATAGTAGTTTCAAGCGGGGCTCACTGAAGCAATTAAACGACGCTCGCGATCAGCCGCAAACTCTAGACAGGCTCTAATGTCTGTTTCTGTCAGTTCTGGAAAGTCGTCGATAATCTCAGCAGTAGACATTCCAACGGCTAGCCACCCAAGAACGTCATAAACCGTAATCCGCATCCGACGGATACAAGGTTTGCCCCCACGTTTATCAGGTTCAATAGTAATGATGTCGCGATAACTCATAATAATAGGTAGACTTTATATTAGTGTACAACAGCAATTGGCTGATTGTCAAGCGTAATCTACAAATTCGTTACAAGAAGCTGCCCCGATTCTTTCCTAAATCGTGAAATCAATATTTAGCAGCGCCAGTAGCAAATGCTTCGCCTGATGGGAAATTTAGCAACATTAATAAATAGCCGTTAAAAGTACGCCTTTGAGATTATTCTCTCCCACGCGAGCCAGTAATTCATCAAGAGAGGCGGCATCAGCAACCAAATTACCGCTCTTGAGTGCTATCCAGCGGTTTTTATATTCATCACGATGTTGCTTAATCCATTCGCTGGAGGCTAAAACGCTCTGACGGCGTTCCGGGTTACTGGGAACAACTCTAGGTGGTGGCGGGTTGAGAACGTAATCAAAATGCGTGAACTTCCTCGTGTTCTGGGAAGTGCTTGATTGCGAGTTTCGCTAGTCGGATAGCTTCAGGCCGATTGGCATCCCACAAAGCCGCTCGCATTGCCGCGACATATTCTTCTGGTGAATTGTAAGCTACCAAATTATCCGTACCCATGTCATAGCCCCACTGGTAACAATGTAATGTATAGCTGGTTATTCCAAGTACGATGCGTGATGGACGTAGGTCAACTGCGGGAGTTGATACCTTCACCATGACTAAGAGCTAATGCCAAGATCTGCGCTCCCTCCTGAACGACTCTAGCAACAGCTTCAACTGGCAGCGATCGCACATGAGTTAATAACTTCTCTACAGGATCTTCCGCAGGCAGTTTTCCTTCATTGAGAAAAAGTTGGAGATCTTCTACGCTCCAACCTTTCAAAGCTGCCAATTTTTGAAGATTATTTGTATCCGGCAAACCTACTTTGGCTTCCCACAACGAAACCGCAGGACGACTAATGCCTAGTCTTTTTGCCAACTGACCTTGCGTCAGAGCAAGATCTGCCCGCAGTTCTTTGACGAATGTGGATAGTCGTTCGGTTTTCGAGTTCATAAATTTATTCTACACGTTCTACTTCCCTTGTAGAATAGAATGTGTAAATGCTCTTACCTAAAATAGTTGCAACCTTAACGGCGACGGGTTGAGCTTCATACAAGCTGGTGCGTGTCTCTCACGCTAAGCAATATCGAGCTATCCAGCTGCATCCCCGTCATAAAAAATTAACCAACGAAAAATTTTCCTATGACTGACAACAACAATAATTGCAAAACTTTTGTTGAATGCTGTTCAACAAGTCCACTTATTGAACAGGATTCAACAAGCCCACTTATTGAACAGGATTCAACAAGCCCACTTATTGAACAGGATTCAACAAGCCCACTTATTGAACAGGATTCAACAAGTCCACTTATTGAACAGGATTCAACAAGTCCACTTATTGAACAGGATTCAACAAGTCCACTTATTGAAC
>CASBRB010000197.1 GCA_949127975.1 Oscillatoriales cyanobacterium PMM_0019
ATGTGAAACTACTTGTCTATTAAGCAGTCTGCAATGCCGCCTTGGGGCGGTAATCCTCGCTTGCGCTAGGGATTGGACAGTTGAGACTAATAAATTAGCATACTATGTACGAAAGAGCCAAGCATCCCACCTGTTCCACACGCTGGGTCGTAGATGGTTTTTACAATTCCCCGTTGAGTCAGAATTTCCCTATCGTTCATGAACAGCAGGTTCACCATCAACCGGATGACTTCACGCGGCGTAAAGTGCTCCCCCGCTGTTTCATTCGACAATTCTGAAAACTTGCGGATCAACTCCTCAAACACATAGCCCATCTCCATATTGGAAACGGCATCGGGATGAAGATCAATCGCGGCAAACCGCTTAACAATCAGGAATAATAGGTTTGCCTCATCCAGACGGTTAATATGGTCATTGAAGTTGAAGTATTCAATAATCTCTCGTCCCGCAGCAGAGAAGCCATTGATAAAGTTTTTGAGGTTTGCCGCGACATTATCAGAGTCTTCCTTCAGCTTCTGAAACGTGAACTGGCTGATGTTATGGAACGGTAAGCCAGCTTTCTGATTAAGTAATGGTTCCGGGTTTTTCAAATTCATGGACTTTACTTTGGTTTCGTAAAAGTCCATCACTACGGTTTTGGTTGGCTCTAGAACGCAGTCTAGCCGACGTAGCACTGTAAACGGCAGTATGACCTTGCCATAGTCCGCCTGCTTGTAATCACCACGCAGAAGGTCAGCGACACTCCAAATAAAGCTAGCAAGTTCTCTTACTTCCGTTCGAGCCATTTAAAGAATCCTAATGAGACTGGTTGTATTGCTAATGAGCTTGGAAATTAACCCTTAAAGAAAAGCATAGAAAATATGTAGATGCAATGGGAGACCTCGAAACGTTATCCAGTAATCTGTGATGCCTCAGTGCTGGTGTAGAAATTTTCATCTATAACCTCTCATGATACTGAACGAAGTCATGAAATACATACATTATCATAAACACAAAATGTGTTTTTATGATAATGTATTTTCATGAGCCAAATCACGATTCAATGTCGCCTCGTTGCTTCTGAACCTACTCGCCACCAACTTGTAAGTAGCGCCTAGGATAACGCAAAATCGTTGTGGGACTCTACCGTGCGCTACTTACAAGTCAGTATCGAGAGCAAAATAGGACACGAGGTTAAGAAATGTAACAAATAAACCACTGCATGGCTTTCTAGAAGGCTTGTAAGCGCAAGAGCATAAAAATGCTGACATGAAGACGCAGGCTATCCAGGTTTACTCAAACACGTTCTGGACACAAACCTGAAAGAGTATATCCATAAAGCTGTTGGTATATGTGGTGTTTCATCCGGCCCTTTTGGTGGCGCTCGTGTCATTCAAAATCTATTACCAGTGATGCGGGAGTTGGGACTGGTAAATATCTTTTGGGATGTTAACTTTTCTAGCGTCCAGAAAGTATTCAACGAATCCGGTGAACTTTTGGAGCAGGCATATATCCGTCGCCTTGACAAATTTTTGCAGGAATTAATTTGGATGGCAAAAGTTTTAAAATATGGGCGTCAAAATGTTTCCTTAGAGTAGTTAACAGGAGTTCACCATGTCAAAACAAAAAATGAAGTGCCCTAGCTGCGGTGCAGAAATGAATCACCACGCCGATAAGGTTGACTACACATTAGCCTTGAACGAACCAGAGGCTGTCGAGCCCGATTTGGGTGGGATTGTTGAAGAAGTTCACACCTGCCCAAAGTGTGGAGCAACGGCGGTTCGGAGAGCCTAAAACCTCTAACTCATTCCAGGCGGAAGGTAGTTGAGCGGTAGGGAAACCCAAAGGGGCAACCACAGGGGGATTGCCCCTACACCAGCGAGTTTCGTGCCTCAACCATAATCTACAATCGCTGAGAAAATTCTCAACATTTTCAGGGTAAATTTTTAGTTAAGAAATAGTTTAACTTAAAATTTAGCAGTTACACTGAATCTAAAGTAAAAATTATTCAAGCCATGAAAACGCCTTATTTAGCCTCATTGGTTTTAGTTTTTTGTCTGGTTGGTTGTCAAGGAGGCGGTTCAGAGAATCAGACTCCAGAAAGTCCTCTTCAAAAGTCATCAATTAACCTCCTTCTAGTTAGCTGGCGTTTTATCATCAAAATATTCACGCCAGCGACTAATTTTACCATCTTTAAAATCAACAACGATCGCGTCGTCAGATTTATCCCGCCTGCCAGTCTCTTTATCAGTATCCTCGTAATACCACTCTACTACCGCTCGTGAGCGATCGATAATAATCCGCCTGATGTCAATTTTGACATCGGAATACTGTTGAGCGAAACGCCCAACTTCTTCCCTAATTTTAGCTTGCCCCTGCCACCTTTGACCAGGTACTATCAACTCACCGTCAGTGGTAAATAGCTGCGCCAGAGCTTCGGCGTCACGAGCTACCCAAGCATCTCTAGCTTTTTCAATCAATGTCCGAATGTCTGCTGGCTGCATATCCTCATATCTCGCATTCACCACTCCTACCCAATCTGTAGGGGCAAGCCCTCGTGCTTGCCCTGCCCATGCTTGCCCTGGGAACAAGAATAATAGTATCAATGCTAATCCCAGGCATACAGGTAATCTTGCTTTCATGGGCGATTGCCACCTTTCTCAATTATCTTCGGTTGCACTGTACAGGGTTTTGTATCACACTGCTGCTTATAGAGTTCCTCAACATAAGGTTTCTGCCAACTCAAAGGAATTTCCAGTAAGTCTCGCGTTCCAGTCATGCCCTGTCCCAAAAACAGTAACAGAGCAATAGAGTTTAAAACAATATGCACCTTGCGCCAGCGCTGGGACTTATCCTGATATATGTCTTTGAGAATTGCTAAGGAGAAAATCATCAGCATCGCTGCTGCAATACCAATGTAGTAATGAGAAGTATACCACTCTGGGTCGTTGCGATAAACCCCTTCCTGACAGCCGAGAATCACCAAACCTGCCCCTGTCAAAGTGGCAAAAACTCCACGCCAAACACGCTGCTTGGCTTTGTAGAGAAATACTAGAGATGCAATAGTGACAGCATACATCAATACAATAAACAAAACCTGGAGCGGATGACTTTGCCACACCTGATGCTCGAAGATATTTTCCACGAAAATAGGATAACTCAGCCCCAACAAAGTTATCCCCACGACTCCTCCAGCTAGCCAGCGCCCCAGATTGAAGTGTTCTAAGCCAACACTTGGGGGAATTTTGCTCTTACCCCCATCGGCGGCTTGCAGTCGGCGTTGGCGGGTAGCCCAAGCGAAGTTGACAACCACGCCGATTAGTGGGAAGATGACTGCAACAGCGATCGCAGGATGCACCAGGGCTAAAAAATCTAGGAAAGACATAAAACTACTCCTGTGATTAGATAATTGCTGCTCATCGTGCTATCGGAAACCTTGATAATGTTAATTTAGCCCTGGATGCCAGTAAAAAAATGAATTTCTGCTGAGAATTGATTTGGAAAAGGCTTAAAATTGACACTTTAGCTTAAAAAAACGCTAATTTAAGCAAATTATCATCAGCAATTAATCAAATTCTCAGTCATCGACCTTCATCAGCTACAACTATTTTAGTAGGGCTGTATAGCAACGCCTCTTTCGATTAGTAAACTTTTTAGGTAATTTAGCTATGAACAAAACAGTTAACAAGAAAAATCACCCGATCGTCATGATTCCGGCGCAAATATATCTCTGGATAGCCGTGCTCATATTCGGGGCTTCTGGTTCAGTTACTCGCCTGGTTACAGAAATCGGTACTAACCACTTAATTGATGGCAGAAATCCCATCTCTCTTTGCAATGTTTTGTTTGTGGGCAATGTTTGTGCCTTTCTGGTTTTATTTCCTCTTTATCGCTCCCAGTGGAACCGACAAAGTTTGAAACAATTAACTTGGAAGAATTGGAGCAGTTTGACGATTGTCGCCATTCTGTCTGGTGCTTTGGCTCCCGCTTTATTTTTCCTAGCCCTTTCCCTAACAATGGTAAGTAATGTGGTTTTGATAGGACGCATCGAGCCACCCCTAGTGTTGGCTTTATCTGTTTGGTTGCTGCGGGAACGAGTAAACTCTTGGGAAGTTTCTGGCTCAGTTGTTTCTCTTATCGGAGTAATTATTACTGTATTATTTCAAGGTTTAGGGAGTCATACTAGCAATGGGGGAGTTTTTCACATAGGCATAGGTGAGTTAGCCACGGCAGCAGGAGCCTTAGCTGCCGCCATTGCCACTATTATCAGTAAAGTCCAACTAAACCAAATTCCTTTGGGAATTTTTACCATATTTCGCCTCATTGTAGGAACGGTAGTATTTTTCTTTTTTGCTTTGTTACTTTATGGAAAAGAACATTTTATGGATGTATTTTCACCGATTTTATGGCAGTGGATGTTAATTTATAGTCTTGTAATCGTGGTCTTTGGTCAATTATGCTGGTTTATGGGGTTAAGAATTGCTAAAGCATCGGAAGTTTCGTTAGCTAGCTCTTTTACCCCCATTGCCGGAATTTTAGCAGCTTATTTAATTTTGGGTGAAGCACCTAATCTGGCTCAATACTTTGGTGGTACTATTGTTGTAGTGGGGATTTTTCTCAGCCAAATAGGTGGGAGGAGAAGTTCTGCCACTGAATCGGCTGTTCACCGGGGTTTTGATGAAGAAATGGAGATGGGTTTTAAAGGGTTGTAAAAAAGACAGGACTTATGCACTGCCTCTACATATAGCGGTTCGTAGGGGCAATCCCCCTGTGGTTGCCCTATATATGCCAGTCTGCTACAGTACTGAAAGAGCAGGGTAGGTTATGCGGGGAGCACACCTACCCTACCAAATTTAAAACCCTAGATGTGTAAGCATCTGGGGATGAAAGAAAAACTACTTTGCTTGGTTAACTATCTGTCTAAATGAGTTGTACAATTGTATGAACATCCCTAGACGTTCATACAGGATTTGGAGTTACAAAAACTCTTTAGGAGACCTAGCTATCGCTTCTAGTCTTTATTTTGGCAAGTGTCAAGGTTTTGTAATGTTTCTTAATGATAAATTTTTTTAAAGAGGGCAACAACTCAGATTTAAAAATTATGACGGCGCACATCTTACTGGTTGAAGATGAAGTCAAGCTAGCTCGGTTTGTGGAACTAGAGTTAGGTTATGAAGGATACCAAGTTAGTGTGGTCTACGATGGGATAGAAGCTCTTGCTGCCGCACGGGAATCCGAGCCGGATCTAATTATTCTGGATTGGATGCTGCCAGGGATATCTGGGCTGGAAATTTGCCGCCGCCTGCGGACTACAGGTTCGCGGGTTCCGATTATATTACTAACGGCTAAAGATGAAATCAGCGAGAGAGTAGCTGGTTTAGACGCTGGTGCTGATGACTACGTGGTAAAACCCTTCAGTCTTGAAGAACTATTAGCCAGAGTCCGAGCGCATCTGCGACGCACCCAAGAACCAAACACCGATCTGTTACAATTTGCAGATCTTACCTTAGATCGTCGTACCCGTGAAGTCAAGCGAGAGCAGCGGTTAATCGAACTTACTGCCAAAGAATTTGACTTACTAGAATTTTTACTTACTAATCCTCGACAGGTATTGACGCGCGGTCGCATTTTAGAGCAAGTCTGGGGCTATGACTTCATGGGCGACTCCAACATCATCGAAGTTTATATTCGCTATCTACGTCTCAAACTAGAAGCACACAGCGAACCGCGACTGATTCAAACTGTACGCGCAGTTGGCTACGTACTACGCGACTAACTCCTAGCCCCTGGTAGGGTGATGGTAAATGTGCTACCTTCACCCAGTTGGGAGTGTACCGAGACAGTGCCACCCATACCTTCAACAAAAGTTTTAACTATCGATAAGCCTAATCCATAACCGTCAGTTGAACTGGTGCGGGCTTCATCTACTCTATAAAAGCGTTCAAAAATGCGGGTTTGCTGTTGCAGAGGGATGCCGCAGCCAAAGTCGCACACTTGAATAATTACCTGTTCGCCTTGCGAGTGAAATTTCAACGTTACTGGCGTATCGCTTGCAGAGTATTTAACTGCATTGTCGATAAGGTTGAGCAACACTTGTTTTAGGTAGTTGCGGTCTGCTATCACTTCAGTAGGAAAATTTCTGCCATCAGTTACCATCTGACGATTACTAAATTGCTGTGCCATCCCCGCTACATCTGCAACCAAATCATCTAGTACGAAAGGTTCACACTTAAACAGCATACTCTTGTTGTCAGCCCGTGCCAAATTGAGTAAATCGCCCAACAACCGGATGATGCGTTCAGTTTCTAAGGAAGCAATGGTTAAGGCTTCTCTTTGTGATTCCGTTAAATTAGCACTTCGTCGCTGTAGGCTTTGTAAATAACCAGAAACAATAGTTAATGGTGTCCGTAGTTCGTGAGAAATATTACTGACAAATTGTCGCTGCTGTTCCCAAGATTCCCAGAGGCGAGACAACATGGTGTTAAAGGTTTGGGCTAATTCCTTGACTTCGCTGGGGGCACGATCTAACTGTAACCGGGCTTGCCCTAAATCGGAAGCAGAAATAGTTCCCGCTAGCTGACTGAAAAGCCGTAAAGGTTGCAGGGCTCGGTTAACGTAAAACGCGATCGCGCCAAGCATGGATAAAATAGATACTAAGCTAGCAATCCCCAAATTACGCACAATTTCAAAGAACATTGTTTGTTCGCTGGTAATATCCTCCACCACATAAAGCTTACCCAGCATCTGGCTCTTTATTTCTAACGGGCTACTACACACAACCCAGTAGTGTCCATTTAGTTGATACACTAAGGGTTTAGATGGCATATCGGTTAGGGAAGTAAGGGCGGCTATGGTGTTGTTATTTTGTTCGTTTTGGCCGCTTAGCAGTAAATCATTCATTACTTTAGATTGAGCAGAAATTGTGCCATCGGGACGCTTAACCCAGATGAGGGTATTGGTGGTAGTCAGGTTATCAACTGCCTTTTGCAGCCCTATATCTATTGAGAGCATTTCGCTATATACTTCAACATCCTGAGGAAAGCGTTTAGCGATTTGCTCTATGCTATGCTTGTGGGAGTCAATCAAAAGTTGCTGCATTTTCCAACTCGTCCAGATGTCAACGCTTCCCAGCCCTAAGGCAGAGAAAGCAGCAATCCCAACCGTTAGCCGCAGCCGCAAAGAAGAAAGGTTTAGTTGACTCCAGAGTTTAGCACTTTTTTTGAAAAAACGGCTGGGAAATTGCATGCTAGAAACAACTTTATTTCTGAAAGTTTAGGATTACTTCACTTCACTAGCGGCAAACTTGGCAACTTTACCTTTCTTAACGGCTACTACAACATCATATGTGGTACAATACGAAAAAGTGTAGTCATTGGCTTTATTATAAAGGTTGACCACCATTCCGGTACCACCAGGCTGCACGCCGATCGGCTCCAGGTCTCCGAAAAAGAAACGACGTAGCTGATCCCCACTCCCAAACTTACCCTTGTTCTGCATCACCATGTCAATTTTCTGTTGGACAGTCAAGCCAGTAGCATCTTTCATATCACTGTCCTGAGCTAATGCCGGAGCTATCATCGGATTGATAGCTTGGAAAGGAACCTCAATAGCTGTCATCAAACCTAATAGAGCAAAAGTTGCGAGTACAGAGGTGAATTTCATTTTGTTTACTCCTAGTTACAAAGAAAGGCGGGGAAACTTTTTCAGATCTATCAGGACTTCCGCACACTGGCACACTGGGCAACCAACCCCTAGGGGTTGGGTTGCCCCTACGAACCAATATGTAGTCTAGTTCCGTAAGTCCTGTCTATGTTTGGGCTTGGCGAACGAGAAAGCATTTAGCTCAACTGTTAAAAGTATTTCAGATGAGTATGAAACTCACCTGAAATTAAACTGAAATTCTTCTCAAATTGTCCTGAAAGTAAATTCAGTCTAAACTCAGCATTTTCTCAGATGGGTAACTACTAGCGTTAATATAGGTCAGTAATGCTCACCATCTGGCTTTATTTCTCGTTCCCAGCCAGGGCCTGGGAACGCTGTTTGTGAGGTTCTGCCTCCAAAAAATCTTGAACGACTAATCAAATCTGAGGGTAGCTGATTGGGCTGCCCTGACTCAGTATTTTTAAACAGCACCGTAAACGCCCCAGCACCCAATCCTTCTTGGGGCCACATTCGATAACAAGGAATGGTAGCCAAGTGAGACTGATAAGTCTGTAAATGAGGAATTACCAGGGGCTGAAACTGGGAAAATCGTTTCATAAACCATTTACACACTTCTTCATTTTCCTCTGGTGAATAAGTACAAGTCATATAAGCGAGATATCCTTGTGACGCTACTAACTGGGCGGAGTTAGCGATGATTCTTTTCTGCCTATTAGCACTTTTATTAATAGCAGACGGATGAAAACATCCTGGGGCTTTTTCAGCCTTGGCTAGTAATGATTGCCCAGTACATGGGGCGTCTACTATAACTAGATTACTGGTATTGACAAAGGTTTTTGCCAAAATATTTGAATCTAGACTTATTACCACATTTGGGCGAATTTGGCAACGTTTTAAATTAGCAATCAGCATCCCTAGCCGTTTGCCAATGACTTCATTAGAAATTAGTAAATCTGGGTGTAAAGTTCTCCAAGCAAAGACGCTTTTACCCCCCGGTGCGGCACACATATCAAATACTAAATGCACTGGTGGCGGTATGGTTAACAACGTAGAAGCAGCAAATACAGAGGAGAAGTCTAAACAGTAAAAATAACCCTGTTCATGCAGTGGATGCTGCCCAGGGCGGGTGCCTAGGGGTAAACGCTCTACAAATTCAGGTTGCCAAGACGTCGGCGGCTCGACAGCATAAGGCGCTGTTTCCGGTTTTTCTTTACACCAAAGGATACAACGGTGAAAAGGCATCGGATGAATTAATGCCTCAATAAATCTCTCTTGCTCAACTGGCTCTGCAAATAAACGTCGGCTCAGCTTAAGTAGTAAATTTGAGGTTGGCTCCATGTAAAGAATGGCTCTTGTAGGGTGCGTTAATGAAATGTAACGCACCATAATTATGCTAATTTTCGGTGCGTTACGCTACGCTAACACACCCTACTCTGGCTCTTGAAGGGTGCGTTAATGAAATGTAACGCACCATAATTATGCTAATTTTCGGTGCGTTACGAGTCAAGCTAACACACCCTACTCAATGCTATTTAAGCTGTGCCACGCCACTATCATTAATCTCGATCGCGCTTTATCTGCCAAGTGGCACCAATGGCGGCTGCAACCCCAGCTATCAAGCCACTACTCATTCCTTCAATGGTTTTCAGCACGGGGTCTTGAGTTACGCACTCACTCGTTGGTGCTTTAGATTGCCAGCACTGACTGCTTTCGGCCCAGCTAGCAGTGCCTCCCACAACGACGCCGATCGCGCTACAGGCTACAATCAGGATAATAAAGCGGTTATTTTTTCTATCCATAGATAGATGATATTTGTAAATTGGACTCTTATCTATCTACTTTACCGTGTTACCAGGGAAAGAAAACCGTATTTTCACCTAAATTTTGCCAAAACAAGCGTGAGCCCATTATCCTCATTCAATCCGCAGGTTAAAAGGTAAGCGGGCATAGACACCCATAGGATCGTTCATTTCTTTGACAATACTCAGCTCTGCCTGTAACTTTTGGAATTGTACTGTCAGAGGATCTGGCTTGACCTGGTTTTTCAGACCTTCTGAGCCAGTCAATTTTTTCAAAATCTGTTCTTCCAGGGTGTGAGATTTGGGATACTCCTCCATTTCCCAATCATTCCCCAGCTTTGCCTGCTTAGCCGCATACTCAATAGCATCATCCATACCGCCAATAGAATCAATCAATCCCAGTTTAAGCGCTTCTTCACCCGACCAAACCCGTCCTTGGGCAATTTCCGCCACTTTTTGCTTGGGGATTTTCCGTGATTCCGATACCTTATCTAGGAACTGATCGTAAATCTGGTCAACAATTCTCTGAGAAATTGCCAGCTCCTCGGGTGTTTTGGGGCGAGAAGATGTATTACTATCAGCAAAACGGCTAGTTTTTACCACATCCCAGCTAATACCATTATTATTGGCAAGCTTCTGGAAATTGAGCGCTAGCCCAAAAACCCCGATCGAACCAGTGATGGTATTCGGTTCTGCAAAAATCCGGGTGCTATAGGTAGAAATCCAATAGCCGCCAGATGCGGCGACATTGCCCATAGAGACGATTACTGGCTTGACTTTCTGGGTGAGTCGCACTTCGCGCTGAATTACGTCAGATGCTACAGCACTGCCACCTGGACTATTGACACGCAGCACCACCGCTTTGACATTTTTATCGAGTCGCAGTTGGCGCAGTTGTTTAGCGAAGCGATCGCCCCCGATATTCCGGATACCGCCTTGCCCATCAACGATTTCCCCTTCAGCGTAAATAACCGCAACTTTGTTGTTAGAATCACGTTCCTTGGTTTCTTTACTGGGAGCATTGGCATAGGTACTGAGGCTAATTTTGCGAAACGATTTATCCTCGGAGTCAGTGTTCCCACTGAGCCGATTGAGGTCTGCAATCACTTCGTCAAAGTACGCCACTTTATCCACCAAACCACGCTGACGAGCTTCGCTAGCGGTCAAAATGCCTTGACTGTCGGCGAACGCTTGTAGCTGCTGGGGATTTAGCTTGCGGCTGCTGCCCGTCTCAGACAGAAATTCATTCCAGATATCGTTTAACAATACTTGTGTTTGTTCCCTGTTTTCTGGACTCATCTGCTTGAGAATATACGGTTCAACTGCTGACTTGAACTTGCCAACCCGCGTCACTTGAACACCAATGCCGTACTTCTCGAAGGCACCAGCAAGGAACATAACCTGGGAACTCAGACCATTTAGATCCATGACCCCCATCGGGTTAAGTACAATTGTATTAGCGGCTGACATCAGGTAATAATCCCGTTTAGCTAAATCCACATCGTAGGCAATAATCTTTTTGCCAGACTTCTGGAAATGTAACAGGGCCGATCGGACTTCCTTGAGTGTTGCCAAGCCAGTGGCTGACGAGCCTCGGCTGCCATCTAAGAATAGAGCCACAATCCGCTTATCCTTACTTGCCTTATCTATGGTGTTTAGAACTGTGCGTAGGCTAACAGTGTCGTTTTCATCACCAGATAGAGCCTCTTCAATCGTCTGGTTGGAGTGGCTGTCGGTGATAGTGCGAGACAAATCAAAAACCAACACCGATTTGTTTTTAACTGTTGGCCCTTCATTTTTAGACCCTGTCGCAATCAGTAAACCGATTACTCCAGCAGTGCCCAGTCCAAAAAATACGACCAGACCGAGCAGGCTTCCAACCAGACTAGCAAAGGTTTGTTTGAGGAAATTACGCATTTTGTAGATGAGGGGCGATTTAAAGCTTTACGAATTGTGAAGTTTGAATTTTCTTTCTTCTATTGTAACAATCAAAACTTAATTAGCTCCACACAGTCGCGCCCATCGAGGTCTTGGAGATAAACCTTTACCTGTTCTTCGGTAGCCGTGGGTAGCTGCTTGCCAGTAAAATCAGGATGAATCGGCAACTCACGATGCCCTCGATCGACTAAAACGGCTAACAATATTACCTCTGGTCTGCCGTATTCTAGCACCGCATTCAAGGCGGCGCGAATCGTGCGCCCCTTATAAATGACATCATCAACCAGCACCACAGTCTTGCCAGTAAAGTCAAAGGGAATATCTGTTTTCGCTGGAGTCCGAATCCCAATCTGATCTAAATCGTCCCGGTAGAAGGTAATATCCAGTGCCCCCACTGGTACAGAAACTTGTTCGAGGGTTTCTATCTGACGAGCCAGCAACTGAGCTAGGGGAACTCCTCTAGTGTAAATACCTAATAGCACAAGCTGGGATAAGTCTCTCGATTTTTCCACAATCTGAGACGCTAGACGAGTGACCGTCCGACGTAATTCCTCTGCTGATAGAATTTCTACAACGTTTGCAAGCATAATTTTAATGAAGGAGTCAGGAGCCAGGAGTCAGGAGCCAGGAGTCAGGAGCCAGGAGTCAGGAGCCAGACTTCTTCATTAAACCCCTACACGTCATCCGCCAGCCGCACAGAATTTCCCAGATGGCTCCCTACTCAGACCGCCTGACTCCTGTTAAAACAGGAATCAGGAGCCATTCCTAACTCCTGACGTAGGTACCACGATAAGCTAGACCTAGGCAAATAACACTAAAGAGGTGCCTTTGCCAACAATTCCATCAGCCACCAATCCATTATCTGCCTGAAATTGGGTGATAGCGGCGCGAGTTTTTGGTCCATAGACGCCATCAACAGCTCCAGGATTGTAGCCTTCGGCGAACAATTTTTTCTGAATGTCAGCCACTGTGGTGCTGCCGCCTGGTGATGCTACTGCCACTATTTTTTCAGCACTACGCAGTGCTGCATAAGTCTGTGGTCCAGCTATGCCCACAGTTGGTAATCCCTTGGCTTTCTGAAAATTTGTCACAGCAGTCTGGGTTAACTGACCAAAGTATCCAGTAATCGGACTATTATAGTAACCAGCCGCGTTGAGACGAAGTTGCAGATCTGTTACTACAGGTCCGCTATCCCCTATCTGAAGCGCCATAGCATTAGTGGCGACAGTGAATGTCGCTAAGCTGAGGGCAACAGATAGCATCCCGCACCAACCTGAACTAGAAAGCTTCTTCCAGTTGCACCCCTCGAATAACCTTTGTTCACCAGCCTGAGCTTGTGGTTTGAGGTGAGCAGGTTCCTCGTAAGCGGCAGCAATATAAAGATATGCCAAAGTTTCCATAGTTTTCGTGCCCAAATTTTTCCGATCCAATCGCACCCAAACATTGGGGGCAGTTTAGTTTCTTTGGTGACTATTTTAGTTTATCGGTTATTGAAAAAAACCTTATTGCTGATAACGGCTATTGCTAGCCAAGTCAGAAAGCAATACCGCGTCAGGCGCAAGGCTTGGTGAATAGACTCTGGCGTGATTGCATAAATAGGATCTCCCAACAGGGGTTTGTGCTTGGCGACGCCTCGATACCAATTTGTCCCTCCCAACTGAACCCCTAGAATCGCAGCATAAGCACACTCACTCCAGCCAGAATTAGGACTGGGATCTTTAATCGCATCCCGAAGGCAAATCTGCCATACTTTCTGCGGTTTGCCGCTCAACAGTGCCAGGGTAATCACCGTTAAACGGCAGGGAAGCCAAGTGAGGATGTCTTCCACACGGGCACTAAACCAGCCTAAATTAGTGTAGGGTTCCTCCCGGTAGCCAACCATTGAATCCAGGGTACTGGCAGCTTTGTAAGCAAGAGGCAAAAATAGCGGATACCCAGACCCAAAAACGGGTAAACCAACTAGAGCATAAAATAGTGGTGCCATAACGCCATCAGTAGCGTTTTCCGTCACGGTTTCTAAAACAGCACGGAGAATTTCTGGCTCAGAGAGGTTTTCTGTGTCACGACCAACATATTGGCTCAACCTGGAACGAGCCATTATTATATCACCAGCTTGTAATGGTTGTAAGACATCCATAGCTGCTGTTCTTAAACTACGACCAGCAAAACAGCTAGCTAACAATACGCTTTCTGCTGCAATACCTAGGAAAAATTTGATCTGATAGCAACCTTGAATAATTACCCACCCGACAAATCCGCTGCCAATAATCAGTCCCAAACCTAGGAATATCCCCAGCAAGCGGCGTACCTGCGGACTTGACCACTTATGAAGCGCAAACTGGGTAAAATGGTTGATTAGCCACCCCATTACTCGTACTGGGTGAGGCCAACCCCACGGATCGCCAATAATGTAATCTAAACTGGCAGCTATAAGTAAAACGACAGCCGAAGTCAACATCAGCGGAGCAGGTACACGTTTTGTTCCCAATTGGCACCATCAAAGGGTACAATCTTAAATCGAGACAGGATCTCTTGCCTTTCTGTCTTTCCTTTTTCCCTACCCTCTCCCTCTTTGACATAGCCATCCAGACAGCGGACATTAACGTCGAAGGCATCAGGATGGGAGCGGGGACGATAAAAAGAGTGAATACCACAAATGCGGCAGAAAGTGTGCTTGGCAGTACCTGTATTAAAGGTATAAGTTGTCAAAACATCAGCGCCACTGAGTAAGGTAAACCGATCGGCAGGCACAATCAGGTGCAAAAAGCCCTTTTTTATACAGATAGAGCAATTGCAATCAGTCGCCTCATGCTTGTCAACAATCACAGATAGGCGAACTGCACCACAGTGGCAGCCACCTTCATAAGTTACAGGTTCGTTTACTTCTGTCATAGGTCAAGCCATTATCTAAACAACAAAACTGGTTTCTTCCCCTTGGGCTGCTTGCCAGCTACGGGCATCATAGTAAAGGTCTGCCAAAGAAATACTGTACAACGCTTCTTTAAGTTTTTGGTGCAGACGCCGCCAGAGAGTAAACGTCACCCAGTCTTCAGCAAGGTTTGCGTCTGGTGTCTGTCGAGGTAGTGGTTCAATTGTTTCGCCCACAGCTTCGAGTATTTGACCGAGGGAAATTTCGGCGGGCGATCGTGCTAGTTGATATCCACCTTGGGCACCTCGAACTGAGTACACCAAGCCAGTTCGGCGCATTTCGATCAGCAGTTTTTCTAGATAAGGTGCTGGTAAGTCTTGCCGATGAGCGATCGTCTTGACTGAGGCAGGTCCATAACCAGGCTGTAAGCTGAGATCTAGTAGTGCTTTGACACTATAATGTCCGCGAGTTGTCAGTTTCATCCAGGATAGATCGACAGACTAGAAGTATTAAGTATTGTTTCCATCCTGCTACGCCAGGGACTTAGCTTTGCAGCTAAGTACACGCTTACCAGTCTACAGGAAGATAGCTTAGCTGCCAATCTTACGGTATTTATCCGCCAGGCTGATTTATGCGCTCTCACTTTCATACATATAGATTGTTCGTTTCTGACTTGCTTGCCACCAACCAGACTCTCCTGCAACCTGTTAAAGATAAGTATCCCACCGGAAAGGATATCAGCCGTCAACAGAGCCGGATTTTTCTGACTGCGATGCTTCCAGTAACTTGAGTCATCCAGGTACACAGTTGTTGACAACCTCTAAAAGTTTGTCACCAGTTACGTACCCTGAAAAAAACATGGTATCTTAAATATATAACGACAACGAAAGTTGACGTTATCCGTGTAAGATAGGTACTATGAGCTGACACAAAGCAAAAGATGAAGTGGTCTTAGCTGAGCGTCAGCCCAAACCAACCCATTCTACTCGACTGATTAGGTACGCAGTTTCCTTAACGAACGGAGTTTTTTAGGTGAATAAAAAGAAAAAAGTAGACCCGCTAGAGGGTGAAGAACTGACCAAGAGAGTCAAAGAGCTGGGAAACCTCAGTAAAGAACAAAAGGCACGAGA
The DNA here is from genome assembly GCA_949127975.1 of Oscillatoriales cyanobacterium PMM_0019. GTDB lineage: Bacteria > Cyanobacteriota > Cyanobacteriia > Cyanobacteriales > CASBRB01 > CASBRB01. The sequence goes on from CASBRB010000197.1 coordinate 15,378, forward strand.
GTGCGGCTACTACACCGTTACTAAAAACGGTATAGAGCGGGTTAACATGATGAAGTTCCTCAATGCTCTGATCGATGCCGAAGGGATCAGGTTAGACGGCAAACAAAACGGCAATGGTCGTGGTGGTCGTAGTGCCAGCTATAAGATCAGTGTGCAGTCTAACGGAAACCTGCTGATTGGCTCTGCTTACACAAAACAGATGAACTTACAACCAGGAGATGAATTTGAAATCACCCTGGGACGGAAGCACATTCGCCTGAAACAAGTTGACGCTGACGGAGAAGATTTAGAAGAATTCGCTGACGAAGCTTCCTGAATGCTAGATATTGAAGGCGATAGCGACTCGATCGCGCCAAGATTGAGTCGCTGCTTCACCTTAACTCGTAAATCTCCCAGATATCGACAGTAGATGTGGATATCGTAAGGTTGCTGCAAAAAAGCGACTAGACCAAGTTAACTATAGCAAAACAACCAACCAGACCACCGCATGTGCGAATAAAACGTTCTGGCGTTTCGGCTACCAACCGAGCGCCAGGACAGTTTTGTAGGCTCTAGGCATTATCAAGATAGTGACGCAGTGCAACTCGGGCGCTGGCAACACCAGACGCCAGGGCAATTCCTTCCTGTTCCAGCACACCTAAAACATGCTGGGGATTATCCCTGTCAACCACTGGTAACTGGTGGAGTCCTCTTGCAGCCTCTTGGAGGTGGCGTTCCCTGGAGGTGGAGCCTGGGCTCTCAAACAGCGTTCCCAGGCTGAGCCTGGGAACGAGAAAACGAGAAACAAGAAATAACACCTTGACAGGGCTACAATTAAAATGAATACTTCCCTCCCATCACCAAAACCCCAACCGGAACCCAGCTATACTGCTTTTGGGCAGGGTTTCTTACGTTACTGGAGAAACCGTAGCTTTCGCTTTAAACTAACCTTGCTGTTGATGGCAGGTGCTGCTTTACCAGGGTTTTTTCTCACCCAAGTGCTTCTAGTTAATTTCCAAAACGACTCAGTCAAAGGTTTGCAAGAAACTTTACACTTAGATTTAAATATCCTAGACGACAAGCTGAATCAATTAGCCGAATCTTCTCAACAGGAAGCAACCTCATTGTCAGAGCAAGCCGCAGGAATTGATTTGAGTAATCCCCAAAGCATAGATGAGCAACGGTCATATATAGATTCCATTATAGCTCGTTCTAGTAAAAAAGCAAGCTTTATTATTTTCACCGATCGCCAAGGTAAAACTGTTGCTCAAAAAATCCAACTTTTGGCAGACAACTTTTCCCAGTATCCTCCTTTGTCAACAGCAGCTAAACCTGAATACCGTCCAGTTTCGGTGACTCCAGGAATTGAGCTGGGAGATGTTTCCATTGTCAAAGACGTGCTGACTCATAAACGCGCCTTCACTGGTACAGAACTCCTGAAAGCAGAAGTGCTGCAACGCTTAGGGTTAGAAGCGCAAGCTAATATTGGTTTGCGTCCCCAACCAACTCAGGGGTTAACTGAGTTGAAGCAACCCTTTCCTGAAGGTACATATAATCTCGATCGGGGTAGAATGGGTTTGGTAGTAATGGCGGTTCATCCGATTAAATTCAGGGGCCAGATAGTGGGAACTGCCATTGTGGGGACACTTCTCAATCGCAACTACCAAATTGTAGATGAAATCAAGGAAAAATTCAACGTTCCTACGGTAACTATTTTTGCTGAGGACTGGCGGGTGAGTACGAATGTAGCTTATATAGATGGTACTACCCGCGCCATTGGCACAAGAGTTTCGCGAGAGGTGGCAGAAACTGTCCTCAATGGGGGAAAAGAATTTATCGGTAATGCTAATATTGTTGGCATCAATTATCTGACGGCTTATCGCCCCCTATACGATCATGAAAAAGAAGTAAAAGCAAGTCTTGCCCAACCAGTGGGAATAATCTACGTTGGGCAGCCGGAGACGGAAATTCAGAGCCTATTGAGAGAGCAGCAACTAATTGCTTATAGCATGTGTGTGGGCTTTTTCTTATTAGTTAGTATGATTGCTGTTCCGATAGTTAACTCTTTCTCCCGCCCCTTGAGGCGTTTAGCTGGTTTGGCTAAGCAAGTGGCAATCAGAGAACAAGTGATATCCTCCGATAACACTCAGCGTTTGGATGAGATGAGGGCTTTTTCTCAGGAATTGCATGGGATGGCAGCCAGTATAGAAGCCAACTTGCTAGTATCAACTGAGAATGAAGTTGGGGTGTTAGCAAGCTCCTTAAATATCTTGCTGCGACGGATAGCAGAGTACACTCAAGAACTTGAACTAGCTCGTCATAATTTAGAAAAGCGTGTCGAGGATAGAACTGAAGAACTTTCACAACTGCTAGCCGTAGAGACTCAGACTCGGCAAGAACTAGAAATCGCCCGCAAAGAAGCTGAGTTAGCTTCCCAAGCCAAAAGTAGCTTTTTGGCAAATATGAGCCATGAAATCCGCACTCCGATGAATGCAGTTATTGGGATGACTGGGTTGCTGTTAGAAACGACCTTGAACCCGGAGCAACAAGATTTCGTCGAAACTGTTCGCAGTAGCGGGGATGCTTTGTTAAGCATTATTAACGAAATTTTAGATATCTCCAAACTTGAAGCTGGGGAGATGGAGCTAGAAACTTTAGATTTTGACTTGTCTAGCATTATCGAAGAAGTGTTAGAGTTGCTAGCTACCACAGCCCATAAGAAGGGATTGGAACTGGCGCAGTTTATTGATAATAACATGCCCACCCACCTTCAGGGAGATGCAGGGCGCGTGCGGCAGGTGTTAATGAATCTAACTGGTAATGCGATTAAATTCACCGCCCAAGGCGAGGTAGTAGTGTGGGCATCTCTGTTTGCAGAAACTTCTACTACAGCTACTATTAAGATTGATGTAATCGATCAAGGAATTGGTATTTCTCCAGAAAATCAACAGAAACTGTTTTCTCCCTTTACCCAAGTGGATGCTTCTACTACTCGCAAGTATGGCGGTACTGGTTTGGGACTAGCTATCTGCAAGGAATTAGTCAGCTTGATGGGAGGAGAAATAGGGGTGGAAAGTCAGCTTGGGCAAGGTGCCAAGTTTTGGTTTACCGTTCCTTTCCAAAAACAATCCCAGCCGTTAGCTCCACATAAGGAGCTTGGTAATCTGCGCGGTTTGCGGCTATTAGTTGTGGATGATAATGCTACCAATCGTAAAGTAGTACGCCATCAAGCTGCTAATTGGGGGGTAAAGGTAGATGAAGCTGATAGCGCTGCTGCTGCTATGATTGCCCTCAAGTCAGCTAACAGCCAGAATATGCCTTACCCTCTTGTTTTGGTTGATATGCAAATGCCTGAAACTGATGGCATGACTTTGGGAAAACAAATTAAGGCGGATGCTGAGCTGGCTAATATACCATTAATTATGCTCACTTCTACTAATCAAAGAGATGAGGTGAAACGGGCACTAAAGATAGGATTTGCTGCTTATTTGGTTAAACCAGTTAAGGCATCCAAACTTTTTGATACTATGATAACGGTATTATCAAGCGAGTCTGAGCCAGAGCAGACAAAAGAACATCAAGCTGTAAAAACGCCAAATATAACGTCTGAACCAGCTTTACACAAGTTAAAAATTTTGCTGGCTGAAGATAATTTTGTAAATCAGAAAGTGGCTCTTAAGCAGCTAGAAAACTTGGGTTATAAGGCAGATGTGGCGGCTAACGGTGAAGAAGTCTTGAAACTATTAGAACAAATCCCCTATGACTTGATTTTAATGGACTGCCAAATGCCGATTATGGATGGGTTTGAAGCTACACGAAGAATTAAGAGTCGGGAGGAGAATTCTTTTCCAGGAAGTCGTCGTCCTGTGGTAGTAGCGATGACTGCTAATGCTATGAAAGAAGATAGAGAAAAATGTTTAGAGGCAGGGATGGATGATTATATAAGTAAGCCGGTGTCTAAAGAGAAATTGTCAGCGATGCTAGCGCATTGGGGCAACTTCATCAGTTCTTATGAACGAGATTAGGTGCGTTTTTCCTGCACTCCTCAATTTTTGGTGTACAGCGTCCAGCCTGATTTAGTCTCCAACTTCAAACCTTGGAAATCCAACTTTTTGAGGGCATCGTCGTCAAGCAATACATAAGGATGCTCATCTTGTTCCCAATGTTGTTGCAGTTCTTTTAATGATGCAGGTATTACCTGGCGATCGCTGTAAAAATTAAGAGAAGGACGTCCATAGGGATAAGATGTGTAGATTACCTGCTTTGTGGGTGTATAACTCTGTATCATCTCGGCAACTGGTTTAACTGGATAGGCTTCCTTCAACTCCCAAATCCAGTCTGGGGACATCATCAATAGCAGTAGGGAAACATACGTGCCCCACAACAGAATGACAATGAACTGCAAGTCTTTTTGAGCAATTAAAAATGCCGCTACCAAGAAGGTAAGCCCAGCGGCTGCTAGCACTAACTGCACATACCCGTCTAGTTTGCCTCTTGTTCCCCCATAGTAAAAAACACCGACAGCAGCTACTACACCCAGCAGACTGAACACCGCCACCCAAAACCGAGTATAAAATTGGTTAGTAGGCCAATTATGCCAAATTTCAGCCAGTTGGACACCCCCAGTTAAAGCTACTGCTGGATAAATCGGAAAAACATACCAGGGTAGCTTCGTACTCATTACTGAGATAGCCACTAAATAGACTACACTCCACGTCAGGATTAATTTCGCCCAGCTACAATTACGATTTTCCCAAGTTAGCTGCCATCCCTGAGGATAAAATAGCAACCAAGGCCATGAGTATTTTAAGATTTCTAGTAGGTAGTACCAGGGGGGACCGCTGTGATTTTCTACTGGTTCCCAAATTCGTTGTAAGGATTGATGCCAGACACCAGTGTTGATAAAATTCTGCCCGTAGTGCCACCACTGTACAGTATACCAGGCGATCGCTGGGGCACCTCCCATTAGCAAGCCGAGCCAGAGATAAGCGGATGTGAGTAGTCTTGGGGTATCCCAAACTAGAAATAGCAATGCGATCGCTCCTACCAATAGTCCCATAATTCCTTTGGTAAGGCAAATCAATCCGAACCCGATCCCGACTCCTATACCCCATCTTAAGTCACGGCGCGATCGCAATACGCACCATATCATCAACATCGAAAAGCACAGCACTGCTCCATCCAGCATCGCCAAACGCCCGTGGCGCACCACTGGTAACAAAGTCAGGTAAATGGCAGCCGAAAATATTGCTGGGAGGCGACTCTTAAATATTTCGCGCCCAATGCCGTATAGTAGTGGCACTGATAGTGCTGTCAGCATCGCCCCTGGTAAACGAGATGTCCACTCATTGACACCACCGAGCTTGTATGCACCAGCAATCAGCAGGTGCATTAGTGGCGGCTTATTCAGATATGCTTCACCAGCTAAGGTTGGGTGAAGCCACCTTAATGAACCTGACGGTGCTGATGCTATCTCACGGGCAACCTGGGCAACCGTGCCCTCATCCCAGTCTCGCAGCGCCAGCCCACCTAGATTAAT
>CASBRB010000198.1 GCA_949127975.1 Oscillatoriales cyanobacterium PMM_0019
CGCCCCCTCTTCTCCTGGCTCCTGCTTCCAGCCCCCTGCCCCCTGCTCAAGAAGATAATGGTGAATCTCCTGATACAGTTTCGGCGCTTGAGCGTTTACAAGATCTGATATTGGGACCTGAATTATCTAATTTTGAGCAGCAGGTTACCAATATTGAACAACAGTTGTCTTCTCTAGAGCATCAAATTTACGATCCTCAACAATTACTAAATTTACTCCTGCCCTTAATTGCTGAACTTCTGAGTCGTAAAATTGCTGATTCAACGGAAGAAATTGTCAAAGCGATCGCGCCAATCATTGATAAATTAATTACCAACAGAAGCGGGCAGGATAAGGCGGCGATGATTTCTGCTCTGACACCTTTAATTTCAGCGGCAATTTCCAAACAAATCAACGAATCGCCTGAAGAAATTGCCCAGATAATCGCTCCGACAATGGGCAAAGCTATCAAAGAACAGATTAGGATAGAAAGCGATGCTATGGTGGATGCCCTTTACCCCGTTATTGGCAATACCATTGCCAAATACATGGCGGAAGCTATTCGTTCTATTAATGAACAAGTCGCCAATACCTTAAGCGTCGAGGGAATCAAACGCAAAATTCGCGCCAAAGTACAAGGAGTCTCCGAGGCAGAACTAATCCTCCAGGGGGCAATGCCTTTTACAGTGCCAGCCATCTTTTTGATTCACAAAAGCTCTGGTTTAGTAATTTGTGAGGTGCAACAATCTGAAACCCAAAGACTAGAATCCGAGATGGTTGCAGGGATGTTAACCGCTATCCGCAGCTTTGCTAATGAATGTATGACTACAGATGGGAGTATCTCGGAACTCAATCAGATTGACTATGGTAGTTTTAAAATTGTCCTGGAAGTAGCAGGATACTGTTACTTGGCAGTAGTAGTACAAGGAGAACCATCCAGGTTGTTTTACCGGAAAATAGGTCAAACTCTGAGCATCATTGTCAAAGATTATGGTAAACCCATTGAATTATTTGATGGCGATACTGCTACCATACCCCAGCAAGTAAATACTATTTTAGAGCGGTTACGGGATACCTTTTCAACAGATAGACAGCAGCAAGCGAGTAACCCTTATGCCCTGTTAATTGCTAGCTTAGTCGTGGTGAGTATAATTGCCGTACCTTGGGGAATTTATCAGTATCGCCACAGCATTAACCGCCGGATTGAAGCCAACGTCACCGAAGCCCTAGCATCAGCTCCAGAGTTAGCCGTTTATCGTTTAACAGTCGATGTCCGAGGAGAAAATGTACTCCTGGCGGGGCGGGTGCCTAATCGGTATCTTCGCTCACTCGCTGAAAAAATAGCCGCTGAAAAAATCGCCAAGGGTGCTGAACCCCAGGAAAAGATAGACAATAAAATTATAGCTGTCGAAGTGCCTCCCGATCCCGTGTTGGCAGCATCTGAGGTAAAACGGGTAACAAAAATTCTCAATCAGATGAGCGGTGTTTCGATTTCGGCTCAGTATGCCGCCGGGAAAGTAACAGTAGAGGGCACTGTACGCTCTTTGCCAGATGCCCAGAAAATCACCAAAGCCTTTGAGCAAATACCGGGGGTGCGTCTGGTGATCAACACTGTACAACTAAAGCCACTCCAGATTGCTACCAGGATTTACTTCGAGCAGTCTTCGGCAAACTTAAACTCAGCGGACGATCGTGATAAACTTGAAAAAGTTAAGTCGTTCCTCAACCAGTATTCAGAAAACCAACTGAAAATAATAGGTTATAGTGATCCTAGCGGCAGTTTAGCTGAAAACCAGCAGTTGGCACTGGAGCGGGCTAAGATAGTGCGAGATGCTCTCGTCGCTCTAGGCATCGACTCTAGGCGCATGCAAGTGGTGGGGATAGTTAAAGCTCCCTCAGAAGTGGACTCGCATCTACCACTCTTATTAAACAGATATGTAGAATTCCAGCCGCTTACCCAGGCTGGAAACAGTAATTGAATGAACAGGAGTCAGAAGTCAGGAGTCAGGAGTCAGGAGTCATTTATCCATCCGCCAGTCGTACAGAATGCCTTCACCGATTCAAGACGAAGACCGCCTGGATTCTTATTCGATAAATATAAGAAAAAGTTTCACGACAATCAACCCCCTGAGCGAACTATGTCCACAATATCTAAAAAAATCTGTATGATAGGCGACTTCGGAGTAGGCAAAACCAGCCTGATTCGTCGCTTTGTGGAACAACAGTTTAGCGATCGGTATCTTACTACAGTGGGGGTGAAAATTTCCCGCAAAACAGTTGAATTAGCAGGAGTAAAACAGCAAGAAAAGCTGAATTTACAGATGTTGATTTGGGATATAGAAGGCAGTACCAAATTTAAAGCGATCGCTCCCAATTACTTACAAGGCGCGAGTGGAGTAATCATCGTTTCTGATTGTACCCGAGAAGACACCATTGAGCATTTTACAGACCACGTTCAAGCATATTTGTCTATCAATCCCAAAGGATACATCATTAGTGCCTTGAATAAAACAGACTTAGTGGATAAGTCAACCCTAGAAACTTTGACAAAACTGATCGAGAGCCAGGAGCAACAGCGAGTAGTGGCAACTTATGAAACTTCGGCAAAGACTGGCAAAGACGTCGATCGAATGTTTGAAAAATTAGCTTACACTATCATAGAATCATAAAATGACTGAAAAAGAAACGGATTCAAGCCCCTAAGGTTTCCCACTCCGCTCCCCCACTCCCACTCCCTTTCCCTCTATGAATCTCCTTTTAAGAAAACTTTTGGCTCCACGCCAGATGGAGTACCTGACAGTCGATCGGGATTTGCTTATCCTGGAAACATCTTTGGGCGTGCAACGGTTTGCTGATTTTCCCTACAAAGTCATGAAAGGAAATGATGTCCGTCTAGGTTTTCCTGAACTGATAGGGTGTGAAGATATTCTACTTGCCATACTTGACGGACAGCAAGATAGTTTTGATTTAAAAGGGATTGCCCACGTTGTTAATAGTAATGAACCTCTGTATTTTGATATTTATATTACAGATAATCCAGATAGCAGAAATTATCAACAACTAATTATTTTATTTGAAGATGTAACCGAAAAAATGGTCTTGGAGCAAAAGTATGTCCAGAGGTCAAATGAAGCAATTCTGTTACTGAATGCCTTAGCTGCTTCCAGAGATTACATTGATAAAATTATTAGCTCAATGGCAGATGCTTTGTTAGTAACAACAAAAACCGGAAAAATAATAACAGTAAACCAAGCGACCGAACATCTTTTTGGGTACAGCCAAAAAGAATTAACTGGTCAACCTATTTCACGGCTGATTGATGAGCCAAATTTTCCAATGGTATCGAAGCCCTATTATCAACTAGAGACCGAAGAATACTTAAAAGATGTTTCAGTAGTTTGTCACACAAAAACGGGGGAAGAAATTACAGTTGAATTTTCTTGTTCTGTGATTCAAACGGACATCGAGGGCTTACAAAGTTTTGTCTATGTTGGTAGAAATATCACTGCGCGTAAGCGGGCTGAAGAAGAGTTACAGGAGGCTCGTCGTCAAGCAGAATTAGCTTCCCAAGCTAAAAGTCTCTTCTTGGCAAATATGAGCCATGAACTCCGCACACCCATGAATGGAGTATTGGGGATGACTGGGCTGCTTTTAGAGACAGCATTAACTTCAGAGCAGCGGGATTGTGTCGAAACTATTCGTCTGAGTGGCAATTCTCTCTTAAGCCTGATTAACGAAATTTTGGATCTTTCCAAAATAGAGGCAGGACAGATGAAGCTGGAAACCATTGATTTTGACTTTGCCTGCTGTATTGAAGAAGTAGTAGAATTGCTAGCTCCCCAAGCCCATGCTCAAGGGCTGGAAATTACCTATTTAATCCCCCCCAATGTTCCTACTTTACTACAAGGAGACCCGGGGCGGCTGCGGCAAATACTCATCAACTTAGTTGGTAATGCTATCAAATTCACCGACTCTGGAGAAATAACTGTCAAGGTAGAACTCGAAGCAGTTACACCCACCACCGCCACCATCCGCGTTGCCGTCACGGATACAGGCATCGGCATGACACCTCTAGAGCAAGGAAAATTGTTTAAACCTTTTTCTCAGGTTGATGCTTCCACGACTCGCAAGTATGGTGGCACGGGTTTGGGTTTGTCGATTTGTAAACAACTTGTCAACTTAATGGGCGGTGAGATAGGGATACACAGTCAGGTAGGGAAAGGAAGCCAATTTTGGTTTAGCATTACCTGGGTAAAGCAGCAGCTAAACCCGCCTGTTCAGGATTATAGTTATCTGGCTGGTAAATACCTGTTAGTTGTGGATGACAATGCTAGCAACCGTGAAGTTATCCGTTATCAAGCCCACTATTGGGGGATGGAGGTAGATGAAGCTGATAGTGCTGAATTAGCCCTGAAAGTGCTACAGAACCGGATTGATTGCGGGAAGCCTTATGATGTAGTTCTAATTGACTGGCAAATGCCCCAGGCGGACGGTATGACTTTAGGAAAGCAAATCAAAGCAAATCCTGCCTTGGCTACCATTCCTTTAATTATGCTCATTTGCACAAATGAACGTGGTAAAGCTAAACAGTGTTTAGATCTAGGGTTTGCCTCCTACCTAGTTAAACCAATCAAGCCAACCAGGCTATTTGATAGCATTAAGTCTGTCCTGTTACCAACGCTAAATCCAGAAGTTTCATCAAAGATACCACATAATCAGGTTGAAAAATCGTCTCAAAGAGCGCAGTTAAAAATTTTGCTGGCTGATGATAATCGGGTTAACCAGAAAGTAGCTCTCAAGCAGCTACAAAACTTAGGCTACGATGCTGATTTAGCAGGCAATGGTGAAGAAGTTCTCCAGCTATTGGAAAAAAATACCTACGACTTAATTTTTATAGATTGCCAAATGCCAATCCTAGACGGTTATGCAGCTACAGAGGAAATTCGCCGTCGTGAGGGAAACACTCGCCATACTATAGTAATAGCTCTGACAGCCAACGCCATGAAGGAAGATCGAGAAAAGTGTCTGGCTGTAGGTATGGATGATTACTTAATTAAGCCTGTGGTTAAAGAAAAGCTCCAGGCAGCGATCGCTCGCTGGGCTTACCCCGATTAATAGCTCATGCAATTGAAAACCGCTGTGGACATTTCCCGAAATACCTGCTACTATGGAGTAGTAGTTATTTGGGTAGGAGATGTCCAAGTAATATGTCAGTCCACGGGAAGCAACTAGAACTCCGGGAGTTTCAGAGCGAACCCTTAGACGTTGGAAAGAAGGAGGCAAAATCGAAGCCATCCGTACAGCGCGAGGGCAACGACGATTTAATAATGGTTACATTTCTAAATACCTACTGTGAAAAGAGTACCCACTAAAAACCAGCAACCAACCACCAACTACTACGAGGCTGAACAACAGTTTATTAAACTGCTGGAAATTGAAGATCTCGATGAAAAAGTAGCCGTACAACCCTCTATCGTCAGTGATTTTGAAACCAGTCTGTCTAGGGCTCTCACACGCGCCTACTCGCTTCAGCCTGGTGATGATGCCGCACACCTGTTTCTGCAACGAGTGCTTTATCGCATCTATCGGCTCAAGCTTTTTTGGTATGATGATTTGCGACGCTACACCAACGAGCGCTCTGCCTACTTGAGAAAAATCTGCGATCGGATCGAGCAAGTTTGGCAGGAGTGGGAGCTAAGCTATATTGACGACTCGGCGCTGCGGGCTGAGAACGTTAGGCAAGGACTGATCGATCGGTTTGCTGCCGATGTCGATCCTCCAATTTCTGCTAATGGGCTGTTTCTTGGGGAGCAAGTCACCAAGGCAGGATACCTACGACTGGTGGCTATAGGTTCCCTAGATGGCTTAGTCGAAGCCAGCCAGCTTTCCCGCACTCTTGGTGGTGTCGCTAATCAGGTGCATGCCGTACTCACACGGTTGCTAATAGAAGAGTACGGTGGCGGTAGGATTGCCCGGAAGCATTCTACTTACTATGCCACCATGCTTGCCGAACTGAACATGAACACCGAACCAGAGGCATACTTTGATGTAGTGCCTTGGGAATTGTTGGCGATTATCAATAATAGCTTCCTGCTCACCGAACGCAAACGTTACTTTTTGCGCTACATCGGGGGATTGCTTTACGGGGAGCTTTCCGTGCCAGCAACTTTTCGCAACTACCAAGCCGCAGGCGAACGGTTGGGATTATCACCAGAGGCAATGGCTTATTGGAATTTACATATCAAGGTAGACGAACTGCACGGGCGTTGGATGTTAGATGATGCAGCACTGCCACTGGTAGAAAAGTACCCTGCTGATGCGTGGGAAATTTTGCTAGGGTACGATTGCCAGCGACTGATGAGCGATCGTGCTGGTGCCGCCGTAGTGCGCGAGTTACGCCTTGCCGAGCAAGCCACCTAAAGTTAGCACCCCGCTCTCTCATAGACGGGGCTTCATGCCTCTCTCTTCAGATAGCAGATATTATAACCTGGCATTTGTTTGGTCAAAAAAGGCTCAAAACCCTTTCATAAAGAAGTCATTATTTGGATTAATTCAGTAGACAAATCTACTTTAGCTTTATGGCTCTTGGTAAATAAAACACCCGCTAGTAGGTAAATATTGCTACTATAGAAAGCCTGGGATTTTTTTTGCATTTCTTCTATGGTGTTTTTAACTTTTGGTTCAGAGCTATAGTAGCCAAACTTTAGGGGCGAAACTAGGAAATTACTAACGTGATAGTTTTTTGTTATAGCATAATTAATCAAGCTTTCAGGATTGGAATAACTAGAAACCAGAAGTAACACATTTTCATAGTCTAGCGACAAAAGTCTCCTAGAAATTAGGCTTCCATCACTACCTCCGTGTAGTAGGGGTTGATAAATATTGTTATCTAATGCCGGAAGGTATGGGGGATTTGATATTAAGTATTTAGTTGTTGGTTTAGCAAAGTCAAAAAACGAGATGTTACGTATAATATATTTATCAGTTAGAGCGTACTCTAGAATATTGTCTCTAGCAACTTTATATGCTAATTGATTCAGCTCAAATCCATAGATTACTCCATTAAATTCAGTTTTTAGTAAGGAATTGATCACTGGCTTTCCATCACCCGAACCAAATTCCAAAATACATTCACCTTGACTACACTGACTTAGTACTAAGCTTTCTAAGCACTGGGAGTAAAAATTAGATTCTTCCGGGCAAACAAACAAATTTTTCAACAGGGCTGATGAAGTTACCATGAATATTATCGAGCCAAAACAACAACAACTTATATTATACTATAACAATTACAGCGCTAGGTTAGCTCTACCATTAGTCGTAATTAATTATAGTACAATAGGCAGATGTTAGCAAAGTAATTGCAAAATTTCATCAAGTAATTAATAAGTGATTATCTATGCCCGCCGATAAACTATTTTGATGCCCGGAGCTGCCCACAGGCGGCATCAGCTTCCAAGCCACGAGAATAGCGAACACTAACTGCAACGTGCCGCTTTTTCAAGGCATCCGCAAAAGCTTGAACGCTTTGGCGCGTCGGACGTTGATAATCAGCTTCTCGGATCGGATTGTAGGGAATCAAATTAACGTGACTTTGGAACCCTCGCAGGTGTTGAGCCAGTTCAGTAGCGTGTTCCGGGCGATCGTTCACTCCAGCCAAGAGGACGTATTCAAACGTCAACCTCCGCCCAGTCAATTGAACGTATTCCCGACATTCTGCTAGCAGTGCTTCCAGGGAATACTTGTGAGCAGATGGGATCATTTGCTCTCGAAGTGCCTGGTTAGAAGCATGGAGACTGACAGCCAAGGTAACTTGTAAGTGGTACTCAGCCAGTTTGCGAATGCGTCCAGGAATGCCAACCGTTGAGAGAGTCATCAAGCGCTGTCCGATGCCGACATCTTCGTTGAGAGACTTAATCGCAGCTACGACATTTTCCGTATTCAGTAACGGTTCGCCCATACCCATGAAGACGATATGGCTCACCCGTCGTTGAAAATCTTCTTGGACAGTTAAAACTTGATCGATGATTTCATGCCGCGCCAGATTACGGATAAAGCCGCCTTTTCCTGTAGCGCAGAAGTCACAAGCCATCGGACAACCTACCTGGGAAGAGACACAAACCGTCAGGCGATCGTCTGTGGGAATGCCAACTGTTTCAATTATCTGACCATCTGCCAGTCGCAGGAGATACTTTACCGTTTCATCTGGTGCCACAGAGCGGTAATGTAGAGTCGATCGCCCAATGGGGGTATCTTGCAGGGTTTCGCGCCACTGTTTGGGAAACACAGAGATCTCAGAAAGCTCCCGCACTCCTTGATGATAAATCCACTGATGCAGTTGCTGTCCTCGGTAAGCTGGTTGCCCCTGCTGCTGCACCCAAACAGTTAACTCTGGTAAAGAGGCTCCTAGCAGCGGTGGGATGTCGCTTGCTGGTGATTTTTTTAATTCCTGCGGCTGGGTAGTAGGATTATCCGATTGAGACAAAGTAGCAGACATAGGGCTCACGGGAATGTAGCTTGGATCTCTATTTTAGAGCGGGTTAACTAGGATACGACATTTAGTTGGATGTTTGCCTGATCGGAATTTCCATCCAAAACTCAGCTCCCTGTCCAGGCTGCGATCTACACTCCAACCGTCCGCCGTGCTTTTCCACCACTATTTGATGGCTGATCGATAATCCTAGCCCTGTACCTGCGCCTACTGGTTTAGTAGTGAAAAAAGGGTCAAATAACCGCTGTTTGACTGTTTCGGTCATACCCGGTCCATTATCCTTAATCCTGATACCCACCCGATTCTGCTGTAGAACTTTGGTGCTGATGGTAATGGTAGGTGTAAGGAGGGTTTCTTCTGGATTGCCTTTTGCCTCTTGTAGGGCATCAATGGCATTGTTCGTGATGTTCATAAATACCTGATTTAACTGGCTAGCATAACACTCGACTTCCGGCAAGTCGCCGTATTCTTTGATGATTTGAATCCCTGGACGCTCCGGTTTGCCTTTCAGACGATTCTGCAAAATCAATAACGTGCTGTCGATGCCCTCATGAATGTTGACAGCTTTCATTTCTGCTTCATCCAGTCGAGAAAAGTTACGCAATGTGAGAACAATTTTCCGGATGCGATCGGCTCCCACTTTCATCGAAGAAAGTGTTTTGGGCAGATCCTCAATCAAAAAGTCAAGGTCAATCTCTTCAAGACGATTTTTGATTTCAGGATCGGACTCGCCAATCCGCTCCTGGTACAAGTCGATTAAACTCAGTAAATCTTGAGTGTATTCATTAACGTGAGTCAGATTGCCATAAATAAAGTTAACAGGGTTATTAATTTCGTGGGCAACACCTGCAACCATTTGCCCCAAGCTGGACATCTTTTCGCTCTGAATTAATTGAGCCTGAGTTTGCCCTAGTTCTTGGAGTGCTTTCTGGAGTTGTTCAGCCTGAGCAGCAGCAATCTCAAAAATGCGACTTTGTTCTTCAGCCTGCTGAAGTTGGTTATCAATTTTACCTAGAAATCTGGCATTGATCCAAATCAAAGTGGCAAAAATGATCGTGTCTAATATCACAGTCAGAGATAATCCGACCTCGCTGTCATAGAATCCCGATCGGTTGCCTAATAATAACAACCAGCCCATAATGGGAGGGATACCAATCGCAGCAGGAAACAGACCCTTTGCCATGATGCCACCCGCATGTTCGCTGGTAACGACTGTAATAAACCCTCTATCTGGACGGAACAGCAGAATGGCAATGCTACATGCAGCATACGCCACAGCAGTATTCAATGCCATTTTGGTATAAGAGCCGATGCCGTAAAAGTTAGAAATACCATAGGCGTAGCCAATTATCGCCAACCAAGCAATCAAGAATGACCCGATGGCTAAGAACTGGAGTAGACGATAATTGGGGCGCGGTTGACTCAAAAGCAGCAAGGCAGAGCCAAACATGACACCAACCAAGGCAGTATTAGGAGCCATCCGGTTGGGGGAAGACGTTGCCACAGCAGTGGCTGATTCCTTGAACAAAAGTTGGTCAATGCCGAGATCCCAGCCAGTGCCATGTTCAACCAAGGTGAGCAAACCGATGAGGAGAATAATTACTGCAAACGCTTGAATAGTGCGGCGCAAAAGTTTAGTGACTGGTTGCTGATGCAGCAGCAGCATCGACACACCGCCCAGGATGGAGATGATTGCCGTGTTGGTTTTCATAGTCACCAATCCAGGCAATACAGTTTTTAGGATTTGGATGTCGAATATCCAACCAATGAAGACAATACAGCCAATCGATAAAGGCAAAATACTCGCCGCCTTAGAAATGGATTGGAGTGTATTTATCAGATTTGAACTCTTTGGTGCCTTTAGATTCAGCAAAATATTATCCATCTAGTACCTCTGGTTGAGTATTTTATTCAGGTGACACGTTAGCCCTGGGGCAGGGAGTGCGGCTCCCATGCGAGCGTACTTTTTCAGGCGATCGCTACTATTAAAGCTGAACCGAGCCATTAAAGCTGTATATGTTAATTCAGTTTTGGCAGATTTCAACCTCTGTTTTAAGCTGCAATATATTTATTGTTTCAGCATATGTAGGGGCAACCACAGGGGGATTGCCCCTACACACCGCTATATGTAGTGGCTTTCTGTACGAATCGCTTTGGGTAGATTTTCAGCCTATTTTCGGGTTAGCTTAGTTTGGTCTTTTGGCGGATGGGAATTTCAATCCAAAACTCTGCCCCTTTTCCTAGCTCAGATATACACTCCAACCGCCCACCGTGCTTGTCCACAATAATTTGATAGCTGATAGATAATCCTAGCCCTGTACCTTCACCTACTGGTTTAGTGGTGAAAAAAGGATCAAATATCCGCGATAAAGCTGTTTCACTGATGCCCGGTCCATTATCCTTTAGGGAGCAACGCAAAAAAGTGATATGCGAGCGCCAAAGGCCCAATAGCTTTCTCAGTAAGGGCTAAAGCCCTCACTACGAACTAATTTCCCAGAAAAAGTAAAAGGGCTAAAGCCCTCACTACGAACGAAAAAGTTTGTAGTGAGGGCTTTAGC
>CASBRB010000199.1 GCA_949127975.1 Oscillatoriales cyanobacterium PMM_0019
AACAGTTCCGGGAATACCTGGAAGATGGTATAGAATATTTTGTCTGTTTTCATCGCGGTAGCTTTTGGGATGGATGAAGTAAGTAGGATCAATTCTATAATATTTTCCTGAGTATTGAGTGCATAAGTCTTGTTGTCGTTATTGTAGCTTGGGTTTCGTTAAGCGAAACCCAACATAAACCCACACTGGTGATGTTGGGTGCTCTGCCTCAACCCAACCTACAATTATTAGCTACAATTATTAGCAGCTTTCGGTTGGGTTGAGCGATAGCAAAACCCAACATAAACCCATGCTGGTGATGTTGGGTGCTCTGCCTCAACCCAACCTACAATTATAGTAACCGCCTTGGCGGTTGCTATATAAACCCACCCCTAGACAAATCGGTGAATAAATTCATAGATTAAATCAACCCTGCCCTTGCGTAAAATAGCTGGGTCTAGTCTTTCAGTAGTGTTACAAGTCATCAACACTACTAACTTTTGCTGGGTATGGATACCATTTTCCTCAATGACACTTTGGTACAATGTCCCATCTAGCAAACTCAGGATATGCTCGGTTTTGTTAGTGCGTTGAGCTGCTTCGCTAGCTCTGTTTTGAGCCAAATTATCAGCTTCATTGATAATAATACAAATCTGCTCTAAATAACTTGGTGGCACAAAATGCTCAACTGCATCATGATCCAGGATAAAAATTACATATCCTAGCGGCATGAGAATTTCTTTAGCTACTGCTTGTGTCCAGACTGTTTTACCCGTTCCTGGTTCTCCTTGTACTAAAACAGCAAGCTGGTTTTGGTCGAGTATTGCCTGCTGTACTGTATCAGTAAAACTTTGAATGTCAGCAGGAAATGTCCGAATCTGGTACTGGCTGTTAATTTGTCCGACACGGCTTTTGTAACCACTGAGGATCACCGCTAGGTTGTAAGTTGCTTTGTTAACCAGCGGCGCTATATTTTTGGCAATCAAAGTATATATTCGCTTACCCCGATCGTAGCTCTGAATTTGTAGCCAAACTTGCTGTTTAGACCAGTAGGCAGAAACCGTACCTATGGTTTCCAAGTTCTCCCAGTTCGTGAACCGCTCTACAGGGTAATAAAAATATCGCTCTAGATAGTACTGGGTAATGATGTCCGGCTTCCCCAATAAATCCAAAACTTTAAAAACAGTAATCTCTTGTAAGCGATTGAGAAGGTAATCAATGGGAATACTGTCGCGCGTCACTATTTGTTGGACAGGAGTCTGAATACTCAGAACGTCTTTGTACCGATAATCTGGGGCTAGAGGTTCAGGAGTAATATAATTCCAAAACTCATTGATTTCATATCGCGTATTCTCAGAAAAAACGTTTAATACATTCGCCCACCAGCTATATTGATGACGACCTAGAGCATCAGCAATATCACTGGCTACATCCAGAGCTTTCTGGGTTAGCTCCCAAGGATCGTTGCACACGAGATGCCACAGATAATTCCCGTCAAAATCTCGGTTTAATGGACGCCAACCAGCGCCCAGTAAATCTTTGTTTGGGGACTTTTCTTCCCAGGAATTGTCTTCGTAGTTTCCAAAATATCCCGAACCCATATGGTTATTTTATCAGTGTGGTGATGAAATTATTCAGAAGCGATCGTTAGATACTCAGATGGAACGCTATCCACCAGCCAAATGCCATTGTCAGAACAGTAAAATGTATATCCTGCTTTATGCATGGCGGCGGCATCTACAGCAAAAACTACTGGAAGACATCTCCTTACTCTCGTACTATGTATGTAAGCTCTGGCGGTTACTGTACCCAGGCTATGTACTATATTATAATACATTAAATGGCGATCGCCAGGTGAGGAGCTACAATTTAATGGAGTTCTGTTCCATCTTTACGCAGCAAATATCGATCGCTAATCAGTTTCATACAAACACGACCAACTTTACCATCTGTGCGATCGATTGTAGGAGTGACTATTACTCCCTCCATGAGAGTGTGTGGAGCTAGTACACTATCAGCGTTGTTGAAGTGGTACACCGCTTCCCAACTATAAGCGCCAATATAGAGTACAGGCACGCGGGGTAATGAAAACTCGTCACAAAACGCCACAAATTCATTGTGATTCAGGAATTTGCCGTTACTTTTAACAGCAAATAGAGCAAGTCCAAACTTGCCATTTTTCAAACCATATTTGATGTCTTGTCCACCGTATATTTCCCCAAATACCTGGGTATTTACTGGCAGTTTATGTAGAGCCGATGTCTCCTTGTATGCTCGAATATAAACTAGATTTTTGTTCGCTTCGTTGTTTTTCCAGAAGTAGTGGTGGCTGCCTATGCGTATGCCATTAGCATCCACTAAGACAGTGAAACAAGTTCCGTGTAGCTTCTCCGTCACCACTACTTCTTCACCCTCATGCAGAATATCTCGGTATCGCTTGAGGTTTTCCGGGCTGGGGAACTTGTACTGTCCAATTGGGGCTTCCATATCCCCACTCATAATCTGGGGTATGGGGTATTCGTACTTGCTCACCCCGAAGTATTCGGTGTAGTCATCCCCTACATTTCCCGTGAATTTCTCATCCACAGGAATCAAAAGTCCTTCAGAAAAAATGCCGCGCAGTTTTGCCGCCCGCAGTTTCTTGGAGTAGTAGGCCCGAATTCCAAATTGATCGAGAAACTGCTCCGGGATGACGCTGTCAATGGGGAAGTAAAACCCCAAATCCCCAGGTTGAAAATTCCCCTTGGCGGTGACTACTTGATACGCCATTCCTTCAAAGGTAGTAATGTCTAATCTATCCGCATTGGGGTGAGGATTGACGCTGTTGATTCTGACTACTTCTACTTTAAAGATGCTCATAGCTCATGGGATAGCTAGGAATTAGGGACTTTTTTAGCTTACCTCCATATTACATTAATACTACTTGACTGTCAAGGGACTGGAACAATATTTTACCTAGAGACAACAAATTGTTGTCTGGCAAGTGGATGGTCGGGGATATGGCAAAAAATCCGCAACGTTTCTCCGAACCTAAAGGTCGGAGAGATTTAACACCTAAAGAGTCCGGGCACGGTGCTACCGTCAATTTATTGCGGGGGGTAAAGCCAACTCGCCTGATTCATGACTGCGTCAGAATTATTAAATTTTGTATCAAACCCCTTGTCTATATCTTAGGATTTTAGTACTATACTTCTATAGGCGTGCGTTATGCACTCAAAAATCACTGCCATAACCATTCCGCAAGGTTTAGGGCGAAAAGCACCAAGCCAACTCAAGCGCCTGAATCCCCGTCTATGACGAGCGGGGAGTGGCTCAAATCACGAGGCTGAGGCAATATGACGACTCACGATCTGATAATGTTGGTTATTTTACTAATTCCTGGTCTGTTACTTTCGGTTTTCATCATGGTCTCCTTTGCTGCGGGCGGCTAAGTGACGTTCTCCCCCACCTAAAAAAGTTCGTGAGCGTGGGAGCCCTCGTGTTTTAACCGGGGGAGGAAAAGCGACACGGGCGAATTCATTCGCCGTTATGCTACAATAAAGTCAAACAGGTCAAGTGAGAGGATTCCAGCCAAAACTGCCTCATGTCTACAGGTTTGAAGACCGCGCACAGTTGGAGTTTCTGGAATGCTCTAGGTAAAAAGCTCAAAGGTACACGGCCGACACGCTTATTACCAATAAAGATATCCTAACAGGATAGTAGAGGTCATCCGGTTGCGCGAGAAAGAGCGTGAAAAACTCTCATAGACGTGGCAGGAAGCCACAAGGCGCTTCTACTCGTGGGATGAGAAGACCACGCTCAAATCGTAAGTAGAACTGCGAGGGCTTTCGTGCCATGTCAGGATTTGTCATGGTTTTTAGGAGCGGTTGGTAGAAGTTATTTATCTGCTCTAGGTGGTTTGGGAGGCAGAGGAACCGAGTCGGTTAACCTAATATCCAGCTCCATGCGCTGTTCCATCTGGCGTAAGAAATAGCCAGTCATCATAGCTGAGGCTAGCATGCCAGCCAAATTATCACGGTCTGTGGTAATGTGGACGTTAAAATGCTCTGATGGTAGCATGCCCACCAGTCCTTGGACGTTATGAGAGATGATTTGTTTGATTTGGGGACTGACGGACTTGGCAACCCGCTCTAAAACCTCAGGTGGTTGATGTTGCAGATATTTTAGCAGTGGGTTGGCTTGTGCCTCTTCAGTTGATGAATGTGGAAAATCGGTGTTAAATGTCATTGGAGTTCTGAGTAATTGACTCACCTGCTAATTTCTATTTTAAATTATTGTAGCGGGTAACTGTCAGGGGTGGGTGTACCCCACAACTACCGCCAGAGGCTGTCGCTGTTAGGATTGGGAGTTTTGTTCTAGGGATGGTAGTAGTTCCTCTAGTTCAAAATCCTGATGAAATTTGTCACTCACCTGTAACAAGTAAGATCTACCACTCGGTTGCCGACGTTTACGGATAAAACCTAACTCTACGAGTTCTTGGACGTGCTGATAAGCACCGCTGCCACGCAGAGCAACCAAGTCAGTTTGGGGAATTGGGCCTTTAAGAGCGATCGCGGCTAAAGTGCGCAGGGCACCAGTACCCAATTCTGCTGGAACCATTGTCTGGAGCAGGTGCTGGAAAGATGCCCGCAACTGAAAGCTGTAGCCAGATGGTGTTTCCACTACTTCCAGGGCGCTATCCCGATGGGCATAGTCCGCCATCAGTTCAATTATGGCTCCTTCGGCCTGTGGGCGATCGCACCCCGCATATTCAGCAATTGTCGCTATATCGAGAGGCTGTCCCTTCAAGTAAAGAATCGCTTCAATTTGAGTTGCTAAACGAGGCATCGCATTTATATATTTTAAATCAGTAGGCTTTTAATTTTGCCACAATATAGCAGGAGTCAGGAGTCAGGAGTCAGGAGTAAAGGTCTCCTTTTGTTCCTGTAAAGATTTCCAGCCACCTTGCCACTGGGTGCGATCTTTTAACGAAGTCGCATTTATCCAAAACCGGACATTGGGATCGCAGGCGGCAACCATTTCTGCAAATACCCACTTGCCTTCGTTCTTGCGGTTAATTACCTGAAAGTGTCGCCAGCCCCACGTTTGCTGCTGGGCTGTCCATTTGGAACCAACTAGGTAGGGAAATTTCTGCTTTTTTCGCATGGTTATTATGTGTATTCTAAACATATGGTTGGCTCAGAAATTCAATCCTGCTCTCTCCGATTTGTGGTTTAACATTATTGCTCCATAATTCATTCCATTTAGAGCTATCAATTTTTATTTGGCTTTTGCTGGGCAAGCTGTGATTGTATAAATCCACAATCCTGAGAAAAAAAGTCGTATATTCCCTCAGTAAATGTTCACATTCCGAAAGTAAATCTCCTCTAACTTCAAAATTATTTAACTCTTTAGCTTCCCGAAGTACTGAGATAAAATAAATAAAAGCTGTATCATTAAACTCTTCCAATAAGTCAACTTCTTCTGAATCCAAGGAAAATGAGTATCTATCCATAACTTTAGATATAGCAGATTTGAGACTTGAAAACTCTGAATATATGTAATCAAGCCAGTTCATTGTGTTTCCCCTTGGTGTTAATACTGGAGCTACTTTAAACAAATCCAGGTTGCCTAGTTCATTAAAATATGTATCATCGAACAAATCTGATAAATTTTCATAGGTTTTATTAGGCTTAACCTCTACCGATGCTTTCAACATATAAAATAGTAGATAAACGTGCCTAGTCAATACCATTTTTAATTGCCTAAAAGCAATTTGTCTAAATCTAGACTTTTCTTGCTGTTGATTAATAGTTACACTTCTGTTAACGAAAAATAAAACTAATAATATTCCAATAATTTCGGCGATGAGGTTGAGAAATAAATCTCTTGCCCAAGCGTTACAAATAGATTGATTCAAATAATTAACCTCACACCCGTAGCAAATAGCTATACAGATAAATAATAAAACTGACAAACTGAAATAATATGTTTTAGCAAATTCTTTCAAGGAAATATGCTTGATAAAATCCCACATCAAATTTTATTTATTTATTTAAGTGTTTGCCATTAAAGGTGGGAGCGGCGTCTATGCTAAAGTTTACTTTTACTATAGTTCGGTTTTCGCTGCCACGATAAAAGGCGTGCGGCTATCACACCACCCACAAAGCCAAACAAGTGTCCTTCCCAGCTTATCCCAGAGTGGGTTGGTAAGACACCCCAGATAATGCCTCCGTAGAAGAAGCCCACGATTAAGGACAACAAAATAGCTATCCAACTGCGTTCAAAGTAGCCCCGTAGCAGCAGAAATCCCAGATAGCCGAAGATGACGCCACTGGCACCAACGTGCATCGAGTTGGGTGCGCCAAACAGCCACACACCCAAACCACTGATTAACATTGTCACAGCAGTAACGACAAAAAAGTCGCTGGTTTCTCGCAGCATGATTAACCAGCCTAGGGTAAGAAAGGGTATAGTATTAGCGATCAGGTGGGGGAACCCTACGTGCAGAAAAGGCGCAAACAGGATGCCGCGCAGCCCGACGATGTTGCGTGGTTGGATACCGTAGGCGTTTAGTGCCCCTCCCAGGAAAATTAGATTCACCATCTCCAACAGCCAGATGATGGCGATGAAGCCACCTAAGATTGTGGCATGGGTTTTTAATTCACGGGCGAGCGCTCTTGTGTCTTCACTACTCATCTGTCTTCCTCCCTGGATAACCCGTCCCTGTGGGCGGGTAGTTGACTGCTGTTACCATTTTTATCCATTTCCAGAGTAGCAACTTCAGAGTTAGTTGGGGTTTATAGGCCTATGTGCTACGAACATCCCTCTATGTACTGGACTTCAGGCAGCTTGCCTGCTCTGTATTCAGTGACACGTTTGCCGTCTGTCTCGAAGACTATGCGATAATTCTTGTCAGATGGGTCTTTAGGTACAAATGTCAGATAATGCCCCTTGGGTACGTAACTATGCTGACTGACTTGAATACGTCCTGGGTAGAGTGACTTAATCCGCTCTTCCGTATCTCCGATGCGTGCGCCACTGATGGTAGTAACAGGGCTATTCCTCCAAATATCTACTCTAGCGATTCGATCGCCTATTACCATAAATGCGACATCTTTGGGACTATTTTGCGGTCTAAAGTAGAAACATCCAGGTGCGCCAGAATAGCCTGTAGAAACCAACTTCGTACCAGCAGCTACTGACGCTTCGGAAACAGTCATACCGACTCTAATCGGTCCAATACCATCAATTGCAACTTTAGATTCTTTTGTAAGTTTCGCTTGCTGATTAACTTTTACTGATGCTTTAGTTTGAAGCTGTTTTCTCCATTCATTCAGTGGAATATACTCACCCGTGGTATATTCCTGAACAGCGATCGCTCCTGTTTTATTATGTACCCTGAGATACCAAATTGTAACAATCCGATCCGGATGTGATTCGTAAACCTGGACGATATAGTAAGGTTGATTAGCCGTCGGCTTTTCTGACACCCTCACGCCCAAACTCACAGCATGATGGGATAAGTCGCCAATCTGTTTAGCTTTCTGTTGAACTTCAGGAAGCTTCCAAATCTTTTGAGCCACACTATCTGCTGAAAGCTTGTTTGCCTTCATTTGGTGTAGTTGGAACTGTGGCAGAATATCCCCCGCTTGAGAAACTCGCTCTGAACAAATGGCGAGAAAGAGGGCACAAGCTACTGCCCCGCTGAACAAAACAGTCAACCTTTTAACTTTATTCATCATTATATATATCCACCACGACTAGGCTATTTCTTCAGATATTGCGATGCCGATTGGTTGAGGTTGTTCATCGCTGCCACTACCTGCTCAATAGCAACGGCTTGCTGCTTAGCAGTCAGGGAAATTTGTTGAGAGTTTAAAGTAATGTTGTTGACAGCATTCACAACACTTTCCACCGTTTTTCTACCTTCTTCCGTCACCATTACCGTAGAATTAGTCGCGGTTTGAATATCCCGAACCAAAGCATTAATCCGCTCTGCTGACTTCTTGCTTTGATCTGCTAGTTTACGGATTTCTGATGCTACAACGCCAAACCCTTTACCATGCTCCCCAGCCCGAACTGCTTCAACAGCAGCATTAAGCGCCAGCATATTGGTTTGATTACCTAAATCGCTAACCAGTGTTGAAATTGTGCCAATTTGACGGGTTTGGTCACTTAGACGTAAAATTTCTTGAGCGAGTTGCTCGACTTTTTCTCTTAAACTAGACCCGCCGTTGATAGAATCATTATTGCCCTCTACCAGGGACAATACTTGTTGGGCTCCGGAAGCAGCAGCTTCTGCTTGTTCGGCTGAAATGCGAGAAGAGGCACTTAATTCATCCATTGTGGTGGTGGCTTGCTGCACTGAAATCGCCTGCTGCTCAAGTGCTAGCTGCAATTCTCTGGTTCTGTTGGCTATTTCCTCAGCCATGATGTTAAATGAATGAGCCAGACGACCTAGTTCGTCTTGTCTGCTATCTTCAAGCGAAATATTGTAATCTCCTTCAGCAATTTGGTTAGTTGCATCTATCAGTTGTTTTAATGGTGCAGCAATTTGCTTGCGTAAAACTACAAACACCACTGCTACCAATACAAGGAGGATGCCCATATTCAGCAATAGATTGAATGCAGCTACATCCATTGCTTGTTTTGTCAATAGGGAATTGGGAAAAACTGTCACAAAGTACCAATCTGGTCCCTGAATTTTTGTCACAGCCAGATACTCCCCATCTTTGTCGTTATCGATGATAACTTTACCCGCAGGATTATTTTTTACTAATTGCAAGATATTTTTCAGGTGCGTGTCACCGGACTTAAGGATGTTGAATCCACCCTTTTGTTCCTGAATTTTATCCATTAATTTTGGGTGGGCTATCAAGCGACCATCTTCCCTAAAAATCAGGTTATACCCACCCTCAATATGGTCATTAATTGTTCGTTGCATCAACTCATTGAGCGTTACATCTTGCCCAAGAACTGCAATCTCTCTGCCGTTCACATCTACAGGCATTATACACGACACCAGCCAGAGTTTGCTAACTTCCTCATAGTAAAGACTTGTCCAAACAGCAATTCTTGCTGGATCGTGCTGCGGATCGGCAACCACCATATATTCTTCATCAGGCATATAAAGATTAGCCGATGCATCCTGAACCCAGTTAGGTAATTCAGGCCAATAGACAGCTATGATGTTCTCAGGGGTGGTAATGT
The DNA here is from genome assembly GCA_949127975.1 of Oscillatoriales cyanobacterium PMM_0019. Classification (GTDB taxonomy): domain Bacteria; phylum Cyanobacteriota; class Cyanobacteriia; order Cyanobacteriales; family CASBRB01; genus CASBRB01. The sequence continues at coordinate 9,172 of CASBRB010000199.1, forward strand.
ACGTATCTTGAAGACGGTTATGCCATGCAGGACCGTAGGCTGTTAGCAGCTCGTAAAAATTAATGACACGACGGCGAATATCGGCGTTAATGGTTGCTGACTTGCCAATATACACCCCTACCTGGCGTGTACCATCAAATTTTCCCGGGCGATTCCGGATAACTCCATCTTTCGATCTGGCAAATAACTGGTCGAATTGAACTTGTGGATCTACATTGCTGGTTTCTTGAAGTCTTTGTAATAAAGCCTGTTTGAGGATTCCTTCATTGTCTTGGGCGAGTGTGAAGATACTCTTTTCTCGTTCGCCCCGTTCAACTACGTAATTTTTTAGTTGCTCTAATTTCTGCGATTTTAAAGTAGAGATTAGCTGAAAATAACTAATCGTAGCAGCAGCAGCAATCACGATAGCAACACTAACTGTTATCTGAGTAAGTGTTTTCTGAGTGAGAGAACCTGTTGTTTTAGGTCGCGAAATCTTGTCAGTAATATTTTTTTGGGAAAACATATATCAACTTATCCATGAAACTAAAGGTTGTCAATCGCTACTGGTTCAACTAGCCCAGCCAAATCAAACCCAAACACCCTGGAATAAAAGTAAAGTTCCGCGTCGAGTGCCCGTTTAATATTTTCAGCACGACGAAAACCGTGCTGCTCACCTTCAAACGGCACATACGCCACTGGCAAGCCCTTCCCCTGGAGTGCCTGCACCATCATCTCAGTTTGGTTGGGTGGAACAACTTTGTCTTCTAGCCCCTGAAAGAAAATCACTGGGCAGGAAAGGCTCTCGGTAAAATGAATAGGCGATCGCTCCCTATATATATCTTGCCGCTCTGGATAAGGACCAATCAACCGATCTAAGTAGCGCGACTCAAATTTATGAGTATCCTTTGCCAAGGCTTCTAAATCGCTCACACCGTAATAGCTAGCACCAGCCTTGAATGTATCTCGGAAAGTCAGGGCACACAGAGTAGTATAGCCACCCGCGCTACCACCAGCGATCGCTAACCGATTTCCATCTACCTCACCCCGCTCAACCAGGTAACGCGCTCCGTTAACGCAGTCGTCAACATCGACAATTCCCCAATTACCATCTAACCGTTGACGATATTCCCGCCCATAGCCAGTGCTGCCGCCATAATTTACATCTAGGAAGGCAAAGCCACGACTTGTCCAATATTGAATTCCCAAGTTCAGCCTGCTAGAAGCTGCTGATGTAGGTCCACCGTGACTTTTAACCAGCAGCGGTGGTTTCTCACCTGATGGGGTAGTGTAGTCGCGGTTTTGGGGTGGATAGAAGAAAGCGTAGGCTGATTTTCCCCCTGTCGGGAATGCGATCGCTTGTGGGATAGATATATACCCAGCGTCAATTTCTACCTCAGTCGATCGACGTAGCACTTTCATCTTCCCAGTTGCCAGGTTTAGCTCTACAATAGATGTTGATTCTGTCGGTGAGCCAGCACAGAACACTGCACGATCGTTACCTGCACAGAGTGAGGAAATCTCAGTGTAGGGAGTCTCTATTGGCTGTAGCTGTTTAGTAGTTGTATCAAGAGTTGCTAGATGCCAGTTACCCTGCTTGGTATAAGTACAAATGATGCGCTCTGCTGAGGCAAAGGCATAGGTGGACATTCCAAACACCCACTGCGGACGCCCAAACTCTGCTGCCATTTCACACAAGGGTTCAATTTCCCCCTCGTTTTGGGAAGTATGGTCAGAATTTTTTTTCATCGGGGGTTGCCATCGGTAAATATTCCACCACCCAGTGCGATCGGAGACAAAGTACAAAACCCCATCTGGCGACCATTCTGGCTGAAAAATAGATTCATCAACTGCACCAGCAATTAATTGGGCTTCATCCAACGAGCCATCTGCTTTTATCTGAGCTACCCACAATTGGGTGCCATCCCAAGGCAGATTAGGATGGTTCCAACTTAGCCATGCTAGACGAGAACCATCCGGACTCAGGCGGGGCGACGAGTAAAAGTCGCTACCTGCAACTAGCACCTGAATGTCCTCTCCATCCTGTAAATTAATGCTCACCAAAGTGTTAGCTGGTTCGTTACTACCTTGAGAGTGATCTTCCTGGACGCAAAGGGTGCGCTCTCGCTCCTTGTCAATTACGGCGTCTGCATAGCGCAGGGTGGTGGAAGGTGGGGTTAGTGGTTGGGGTTCGGCGTTTGGGGTTTTAGAGTAGAGCTGTTGATCCCCAAAGTTGCAAAAGTAGACTGTGTCATTATCGATAACAAAAGTACCCCCACCGTACTCATGGACGCGATTGCGAGCGTTGAAAGGGTAGGGCGTCACCTCAGTTGTTGTGCCGTCTGGAGTGCGACGCACGATCGTATTACGTCCCCCTTCTGCCGGGCGCATTTCAATCCAGTAGACATCCTCACCATTGAGGGCAACTGGTCCCAGTCCAATTGTTTCAGAGACAATCAGATCTGAGGTAATGGGCGATTTCCATGAGCCATAGGATGCTATTTGCGGTTCAGTCATCTAATATATATGTTGAATTGCTAACACTATTGATTGTCGCTACTAGCTTTCTAGCAAAAATCTGTCTAAGGGAAGTAGCAAAATTTTACTGGGGCGACTCAAAAACCATCTGCGGGATTAGTAGCTCCCCATCATCTGAGTTTACCAGTTTCCCAATACCCAAAAAACGACTATCTTCATGATAAACTTGCAGGGCGCTTGTAGAGTTATTATTCTCTTTCCCAGGCACTAGGCTATTGTGGTAATTAATCTTTTGCCCCTGACACCACCGTTGGGCAAATGGTACAGCTAAGGTAACGACAGCTAAATGTGCCAATGCAGACGCTGGCGGTATTGGGTGAAAGGTTCCTTGTTGCCGCTGAGTTTCCAATTGCTCAAAATTGAGGCTATCTGCCAACTGGAACCCGCAACTAGAGGTGCGTATCAAAGACGCCAAGACACCACCCGTGTTCAGTACGATTCCCAAGTCACGGGCGATCGATCTAATATAAGTACCAGAACCACAAGCTATAGCTACATCAACTTCTGGAAACTCCCCAAGACGCCAAGAAAGGATTTCTATCTGGTAAATCTCCACCACTCTAGTTGGAACTTCAACTTTCTCTCCAGCCCTAGCTAACTCATACAAGCGTTTACCCTGCACATGAATCGCGCTGTAATTAGGTGGCACCTGCTCAATAGTTCCCTGAAACTGTTGCAGTGCTGCTGCCACTTCCTCTATTGTCAACCCAGTTACCGCATTTGCCGCGATGGTTTCTCCTTCCAAATCATCTGTGGTGGTACTCATTCCCAGCCGAATAGTTGCCCAGTAAGCTTTATCCTGCCGGAGAAATTGCAATAGCCGGGTTGCCTTACCCAAAGCGATGGGCAAGACACCAGTGGCAGCAGGATCTAAAGTACCCCCATGCCCTACCCGCTTCAAGCGCAACAGCCGCCGTACCTTAGCAACGCAGTCATGGGAAGTTATCCCTGCTGGCTTGTTTAAGTTTAGAAATCCGTCCACAGTATTAAAGATCGATCGGGAACTATGCTAGTAATATATTATGCTGCGGTACTATGTCTGAATCACTGAAATATGCGGAAGTCCATTTAGGTAGCCAAGGTTACTTGGTGATTCCTGCTTCTCTAAGGTTAGCGCTTGGCTTTGAAGAGGGTGACACTCTTATAGCTCGCAATGAAGAAGGGAGACTGATTTTGGAAAAACAGGGAACTATCAAGCAGCGGTTGAAGGCTCGCTTCTCACACTTGCCAAAAAGCATGAGTCTTGCTGATGAGTTGATAGCAGAACGCCGAGAAGAATCAAATCGAGAGGCATTTGAATGACGGTTGTTCTCGATGCTTCGGCTCTACTTGCCTATTTGCAGGATGAGCCGGGTGGTGAGGTGGTTGAAGCGGTACTAAATGTTGCTGTCATGTCTAGCGTCAATTGGGCTGAAGTAGTTCAGAAGTCGATCGTTGCTGGTATAGTCATCGATGGAATACGCGACGATCTGGAGGCTCTAGGTCTGAGAATAATCCCATTTACACCAGAAGAAGCCGAGGTAGTGGGGCGACTTTGGCAGCAAACCCGACAGTACGGACTGTCACTTGGAGATCGCGCTTGTCTAAGTTTGGGGCTGACGCTGAATGTTCCAGTTTTGACTGTTCCCGAACCCTCTTCTGGATTAGTAATATCTATCTTGGGTATTCTCGGTACTGGTTGGCTTCTAAAGCGTAAGGGTATGGGATAAGCATATATAGGGGCAACCCACTTGGGGATTGCCCCTACGAACCGCTATATGTGGAGGCAGCATATATAGGGGCAACCCACTTGGGGATTGCCCCTACGAACCGCTATAGGTGGAGGCAGTACGTAAGTCCTGATAATGCTTTTGTTTTACTTTTTTTGAGAATTACCTGCATTTTCTAACTGTGCAGGCGTCAAGGAGTGTATCAGATTCAAGGGCATCTCGTATTGGCTGATGAATTGGGCGTACTCAGCACTCAGGTAAGGTTGGTAAGCTGGCTCGTGGGCAATATAGACTTTGAAAAAAGCCACACTCAATGCTTTCATATATGCTTGCCCTATTTCCGGATTTGGACCAATTACCCCAGCAGGAATTGGTACGCCTTCGGTTGGTTCGGGGTAGGTGGAAAAGTGCGTTCCTCCTTCTAATAGCACCAGATACTTGTCTGGAATAGTCAGCCTGCTGAAGGGTTTAATCTGTTCTGATAATGCTGGTGCGACAGTATCAGCACTGCCGGAAACGATCGCAACGGGAATTTTGATGTTATCAATACCTGTTTCCCAAAACAAGCTGCTATCGATCGGGTTAATAGCGATCGCTGCTTTAATTCGTTCATCCTGTAACTTATAATTAGCTGGTGGCAGAGTGAGAGCTTGACACTGTAGCAATAGCGACACATTCAGGGAATTTTCCGAGTGCAGGCAATCTTGTTGTAGGTGCTGAAAATTTAGCTGGGCACCAGCAAGCGCTAAAGAAGTGTAGCCTCCATAAGATTGACCAAGCACACCAACTTCTTGCAAATTTAACTGCCCTTTAAACAAGGTTTCTAGTTGATTTAGCAAAAACTGTACATCCAAGGGTCGATCGATAAATTCTCTAGCAGGAGCCACCACATGGCTGAAACCAGTAAGTAGAGCCTGCACTTGCTGGGCATTACTGCCTGGATGCTCTGGTACAGCAACGAAAAAGCCGTAGGAAGCTAACTGTTTAGCTAAATATGCAAAAGTTGTTCGGTCTTCTCCTAGTCCGTGAGAGATTACTATTACTGGCATTGGACGTTGGCTTGACTCTTCTGGCAAATAAATATCGGCTGGAAAAGTACGGCTGCGGCTGGTGTCGTTCAGAGTAATTGTTTTCTTTTGCCATTTTACTAGCCCAGGTTGCCTGATATCGGGGTACTGGGAGAAATTCACAGGTGTCCCAGTTGATGCCTCAGTCACAGATTCGTCTTTAACTGCTGCGAGCGCCTGCTGCGTTTTCCGGATCGAGTTGCTCAGTTCGCCAATCAGTTGGAAGGCACGCTGTGAATTGAATTTTACACCATAGGTTGGAAATTTTTTCAATACATTTAATGGTGTCAAGCCTTCTGGAGATGCCGCTGACAGAATCAACGCCGCTCGCAGTGCATAAAAACCAGGTTGATTTGCTTTGGTTTCAATTACCTGTCCTATTCGTTGCAGCAAAATTTCTCCTGTTGGCGAGTAAAGAGCCTGAGCTACCGCCACCGGACTGATGTCAATCCGAGTCACCAAGAATTTCCGCAAATCTTGAAGCTGTTTTTGGTTTAATTGGTGGGCATAGAAAGCAAAGTCAGGATTAATTTTGCCGCTGTTAGCGAAGACTTCCAGAGCAGAAATGGGAACAGACAACTCCAGCGGACCAATTTCCACATAAAGCTTCTCTGCTCCCAAAACGGGATTGGGCGTTATCACACTGGGAAGCAGCAAAAATCCCATGTTCAACAGTGCCAGGAGCGATCTAAGACCTACACCAAGCCGATGTCCCTTGTGCTGTCGAGTTACAGCTCTCATATTTTGGTTTTTCAAAGCGCAAAGGTATTTATATATCTGTCAGGAACAGCAAGATCCCTGCCTACTCTATACAGTGCAATAACTTGCTACCCTACCCTAAAGGCAGAAAAATGTAAAAAGCCAAAAGGTATAAATATTTACATTTCGCCTGATTCAGGTTAAATAAATGGGGACTAACATGGAAACATTGAAAGGACGAGATTTATTGAGTCTAGCAGACCTTAGCACTGACGAAATTCAGCAACTGTTGCATCTGGCTGCTCAATTAAAGGCAGGTTCGGTGAAACTGCGGTGCAATAAAGTGTTGGGATTGTTGTTTTACAAAGCTTCTACTCGAACTCGCGTTAGCTTTACTGTAGCAATGTACCAACTGGGCGGTCAGGTTATCGATCTCAATCCCGATGTTACTCAGGTGAGCCGAGGGGAACCATTGGCAGATACAGCGCGGGTATTAGACCGATATCTCGATATTTTAGCAATTCGCACGTTTAAGCAGCAAGACTTGCAAGCTTTTGCTAATTATGCCCGGATTCCGATCGTTAATGCCTTGAGCGACTTAGAGCATCCTTGTCAGGTTTTGGCTGATTTATTGACCATTCAGGAGTCCTTGGGGGTACTAGCTGGTGTTACCTTGACTTATTTGGGTGATGGCAATAATGTTGCCCACTCGCTGCTACTGGGCTGCGCTAGGGTGGGGATGAATATCAGAATTGCCACGCCAGCAGAATTTGAACCAGACAACAAAATTGTGGAGCAAGCGCGAGAAATTGCTGCGGGTGCAGGTACGGAAGTGACGATTACCCATGATGCAGAAGCAGCGGTTAAGGGGGCTTCTGTGATTTATACCGATGTGTGGGCGAGTATGGGGCAAGAGGCATCTGCTGATTCCCGGATTCCTGTTTTTCAGCCTTATCAGGTAAATGAACAACTGTTGAGTCTTGCCAATGCAGATGCTATAGTGCTGCACTGTTTGCCTGCTCATCGGGGAGAAGAAATTACCGATGCTGTAATGGAAGGGCGGCAGTCGCGGATTTGGGATCAGGCAGAAAATCGCATGCACGCCCAAAAGGCTTTGCTGGTTAGTCTGTTGGGAGCAGAGTGAGCGATTTTTACAGGACTTACGCACTGCCTCTACATATGCCCAAGACCCTAACCATGTTAACGGTTGACAGTTGTACCCACGCAACTCGATCCTGTAGTGGACAGAAGGGGGTTTTTAGTAGTACGAATGTTCTATAAGGCAATAGATTATTGTTTCGCCTTTTTTTATTTATGGACAACCTGACTGACGCTCAACGACAACTCTATTATTGGCTGGTGGAGTATATTCACCAGCATCAGCACTCTCCTTCTATCCGGCAGATGATGCGAGCCATGAACTTAAAATCACCTGCACCAGTTCAAAGTCGCTTGGATCATTTGCGTGGTAAAGGATATATTGATTGGACGGATGGAACAGCCCGTACTATTCGGATCGTCAGCTCTAGCTGTGGTGGTATGCCCATTTTAGGATCGATCGCTGCTGGTGGTTTTGTTGAACCTTTCTCTGATGTTGTGGAGCAGCTTGATTTGTCTCACTTGTTCCGCCACCCTGATTACTTTGCCTTGCGGGTAATAGGAGACAGCATGATTGAAGATTTGATTGCTGAAGGGGATGTGGCTATCATGCAATCTATCCCAAAACCTGACCATGTGAAAAATGGTTCGATCGTGGCAGCACGAGTAGAGGGATACGGCACAACTTTGAAGCGCTTCTACCGACAAGGGGAACAAGTCATGCTCAAACCTGCCAATCAGAAGTATCAGCCTATTGCACTCAAGGCTAATCAGGTACAAGTGCAGGGCGTCCTAGTTGGCGTCTGGCGTGGCTACGACTCAGCAAGCAAATAAACATCTCGCCTCAGATCCTGACTTTTGATTTTCATGGTAGATATGGCTATTTTTCGTCAGTACATTGCTCCGTTTCTGGTATTGCTGGTGTTTTTAGTAGCTCTGGTAGCAGTCAGCGCTCGCATCTTCTTGCCATCTGATATGGCAGCACCAGCACCTGTTGAGGAAGTTAATACTCAGCTACCTTTGCCTGACTCACCAGGGGTTGACAAAACCTCTGGAAACACCAGCTTTTTGCCGAACCCTGAATGATGTTGTTACCGGGCTATCAAGTGCGTGAAGGTTCAGGTTTGGATCGGGCGTTGCTGGTAAAGTTCATGCAACTTACTTACCAGGAGCTTTTCTGTAACGAGCAAAATTTTTCTCATCTGGCTGAGACTGTGGAAATCTACTTTTCTAAAAATACCCCTCTTTGGTGGGTTGAGGTGGTAAATCAAGGTCTGGATTCTTCCTCAAATAAGGTGGGGTGTCTCTGGGTAGGAAATGCGATAGACCAAGTGCAGGGCGATCGCTTTGCTCACATTTTTTTGCTTTACGTCATGCCCGAACACCGCCGTTGTGGCATTGGTTCAGCCCTGTTGCAGCATGGGCAAGACTGGGCAATAGCTAGAGGCGATCGCCAAATAGGTCTCCAGGTTTTTGAAAACAACCAACCAGCACTTAGTCTTTATCGGCAGATGGGCTTTCAAACCCAGTCACTTTGTATGGTGAAAACACTCTCGTCTTAAAGCAGGAGTCAGGAGTCAGGAGTCAGGAGTCAGGAGTCAGGAGTCAAGCCCATTTTCTCGTTCCCAGGCTCTGCCTGGGAACGCTGTTGGTGAGGCTCTGCCTCCTAATTCCACGCACCAGCCCGCCGGGCGTGCGGAATGTGGGTTAGAAAGTTGCACCCGATCGCCTGTCCGGAGTTCGGGGTGCAGAATGTGGGTTAAAGCGATCGTTGACGCTCCCCCGATTAGAAATCCGGATTTTGAATCGGTAAGTTTTTATTTTGTGGTTTTTCCAGTCCCAAATCCTTTGGCTTTTTTCTTGTTTTTACTTAGACGCTGGTCTGCGCTATTAAGCGACTGAGGCTCCTTGATTGCTGGAGTTGTTACACTAGAGGTTTTAGTCGTCTGCTTATCTTCGTTCTGCCCTAAGGAATCAGGTAAAACAAACTGCTTACCGCAATCCTTGCAAAGATACCTTTGCTTTTGATTACGATGCCCATTTTTGCTAATTTCAGTAGATTCGCACTTGGGACATTGAATCTTAACACCTGCTTCTACATCCGTCTCACTTGCCCCAGTGGTAGGGGTGGGGGCGACATCTAAGGGGGTTTCCTCAACTGCCACTGATTCAGAGATTGCCGTAGCTGGTGCCTCTTCTAACACCTGCTGAGGTATTTCCTCAACTGCTACTGCTTCTGCATCCGTCTCACTTGCCCCAGTGGTAGGGGTGGGGGCGACATCTAAGGGTGTCTCCTCAACTGCCACTGATTCAGAGATTGCCGTAGCTGGTGCCTCTTCTAACACCTGCTGAGGTATTTCCTCAACTGCTACTGTTTCTACATCCGTCTCACTTGCCCCAGTGGTAGGGGTGGGGGCGACATCTAAGGGTGTTTCCTCTAGTGGCTCTGGTGATGCGGTTTGCGCCTCTGTGTGGGCTTTCTCTATATGCTCCTGCCACTTTGACTGTGTATACTCAGGTGCAGGCGTCCAGTTGGGGTCAGGTTGGGGAATTTTGGGTGCGATAATAACAGGAGTTACAGTTCTCGATCCTGCCAATCGGTTGATGCGATCGCCTATATTTTCTGGTATGGCATAAACTACCGGAATTCCAGTCGCTACTCTAGCAGCAGCTTGCACTAAACCAATAACATGTTCAGAACGAACGGGTTCTGCACCCGGAGCAGGTGCTGCTGTAGCTTCAGCCTCAATTTTACCGAGTGATGCCTTAACCACAGGTGTGGGAGTCATCGGTTGTGTACTCTGGTGAAACTGCTCCTTTAGAGCCAGTGGGGGAACAAATCGTATCGAACGAACCATTCGTCTGTATGGTTCTAGGTGGTCTGTCACATTACCTCTCCTTATAAATTAATGTAATAAAACTCCCAGTGTCGTGTAATATACCAAATTGAACTTAAAAATCTGGCTAACGATCCCTGAATGTTAGTTTTCTTAACTTTCCAGCGTCTGATGACTAGCATACCGCTGCTCATCGGTTTGGATTATAATAATTTATTAAGTTATGTACAACGATCACGATCTAAGCTTACTCGATAATGATGCCGACCTAGAAAGCCCCCTGGATCTCATAGAACCCCTCGCTCCTGAGTCGCAAACGTTTTCGCCCGATCCAGAAGCGATGCTAGCACTGCTAGAGGCATCAGCAACACCACAGCGAATGCTGGCAGCACGAGCTTTTTGTGAGCTTCAGGATGAACGGGCTATCCCCCATCTCATTCGCTTGCTCACTGACGTCTGCCCATTGGTGCGGGTTAGTGCTGCCTACGCCTTGGGGCGTAATCCCAGTCCAACGGCAGTAGAGCCATTAATTGCCCAGCTCAACCGCGACTGGAATGGCTATGTCCGCAAAGGTGTTGTTTGGGCTTTGGGAAACTGTCGCGAGCGCCGTTCTCTAGCTCCACTGACTGATGCTTTGAAAAATGATATTTCTGCCGTTCGCCTGTGGGCTGCTAGTTCTCTAGCTCAAATGGCTGGCTTGGGCTTTGAAGCTGTGGTGGCGTCGATTCCCCCCCTGTTAGAAGCATTAATGCAAGATCCCGTTGCTGCTGTCCGCAGTAATTGTGCTTGGTCCCTGGGACAGTTGTGTCGCGAACTACCTTCTAATGTAGTCTACGCTAGTGCTGTTGACGCCCTGATTCAAACTTTGGAAGAAGATAAAGATATGGGAGTCCGGGAAGATGCTAAGGCGGCTCTGTTGAAATTAGGCGATTCTCGTGGTCTCCAAGCAATTGAAGCGTTAGAAGTGGACTCATTGAACTGAGAATCCCCCGATTTAAAATCGGGGGAGCGTCAAAAGCTAACGACTTCAACTTCTATCCTTTGTTTAACTGGATGCTCTGTTTTGAGCAAACGATCGATGGCATCAAGGGTTGTGGCGTGGAAGTAACGTTCGCCGCATTGTGAGCAAACTTCGGCATTAACATTTTCGACAATGTAGAGTTTTTCTTCGAGCCAGTGCTGTCGTGTGACTTTTTTCTGAACGGTGTCTCCTTCACAAAATTCGCAAATCATGTGTCCTCCGGTAGCACGTAAACCGTAACAATAATTAAACCGTTCTAGATAGTCATCGACCATTTCGTCCTCAGCGTGGGAAGACAGGTAATAATCTCGCTCCTGGATTTTTAGTCGGATTTGGTCAATAGTTGCCATTTGAGATATTTATGTTGGGTTTCGCTACCGCTCAACCCAACCTACAATCTATAATCAGATTATTTACCAGCCAACATGTAGTTTTCGCCATCGTCTCTAGCGACAAATCCAAAATATTCCCTCCACTTCTAGATCATCTTAAAGTGGCATGACCCCTATCTCGATCGCTGCTGCTAGCGTTGCTGTCACCTGGGGCAAACTACAAGCTAGCTTTTGCTGCCTGAGCTACTTGTTCGACAGGATCTTTTGCCAGGGTTTCTAGCGTTGAGTGAGCCAAATCCCCACCCAGTAGACTGAGTGCCTGCACTAATCGGTAGCGGACTTGCCAATCTGAATTGGTGGCATGGGTAACGAGCAGAGGAACGGCACGAGTATCTCCCAGTTCTCCTAAAGAACCAATAGCTGCTGTTTGTAATAGCACGTTCTCGTCGCTTAAGGCTTCCTTTAGCAGTTCAAATGCTTGTGGCTCTCCCAGTTCTCCTAAAGTAGCTACAATGCTGAACTTAACCAGCCACTCTGAGGTACTATAGTATAGCTGCTTAAGGTCTTCAAAGGCTTCTCGCAGTTTGAGCGCCCCCAAAGCATCAGCCGCTGCTGCTTGGACGTCTGGTTCTGAGTCGTGGAAGAGGCAGGAGCGCAATACCGTCAATGCCGACTGTAAATCCTGACTTCCTAGGGTATCCATCTGGCTAACTGCCGCATACCGAACACGAGTATTGCTGTCAGTCAAAAATGGCTGCACCATTTCAAATGCCATTGCTGGTTCCAACTCCCGTAGTTGGTTCACTCCCCGCAGTCGTTCGCCAAAATTTTCCGAACTCAGCAATTGTTTTACAGATTCAGGGCTAACGCTCATTTCACCAAAATTGATATATTTTTTTGACATTTAAACTACATTACCTCAAAACTCCACCTAAATATGGATACTTGCCAATTTTAACTATTATAGGACTTACGCACACTAGCATATATAGGGGCAACCACAGGGGGTTTGCCCCTACGAACCCGCTATATATAGAGGCAGTGCGTAAGTCCTGATATTAGCAATATTTGCTTGATATTTAGAAAATTTAAAGGTTTGTCAAAAAACTTTACATCAGCGATGGCGCTCGTCTGTGATAACATCACAGCGTGTAACTGTAAGTGATTGGGAGAAGACTCTTGGTATTAAGGGTTGCTGTTGTGGGATCTGGACCTGCTGGTTCCTCTGCCGCTGAAACACTGGCAAAAGCTGGAATCGAAACTTACCTGTTTGAGCGCAAGCTGGACAATGCTAAACCTTGTGGTGGAGCGATTCCACTGTGTATGGTGAGTGAATTTGACTTGCCGCCCCAAATCATCGATCGCCGAGTGAGAAAAATGAAAATGATCTCACCGTCTGATGTAGAGGTGGATATCAACCTGGACAATGAAGCAGAATATATTGGCATGTGCCGTCGCGAGGTACTCGATGGGTTCATGCGCGATCGAGCTTCCATGTCGGGAGCTAACCTGATTAATGGGACTGTTTATCAACTAGATATACCCTCGAATAATACCGCTCCCTACACCCTGCACTACGCGGATCATTCCGACGGCGGTGCAGAAGGGGTAATTAAATCCCTGCAAGTCGATGTAGTGATTGGGGCTGATGGCGCTAATTCCCGGATTGCTAAGGCAATTGACGCTGGTGATTATAACTATGCGATCGCTTTCCAAGAGCGCATCCGTCTGCCAGAAGATAAAATGGCTTACTACCATGACTTGGCAGAAATGTACGTCGGCAATGACGTCTCCCCCGACTTCTATGCCTGGGTGTTCCCCAAATACGACCACGTTGCCGTTGGCACTGGCACCATGAAGGTAAACAAAGCCATCATCAAAAACCTGCAAGCGGGTATTCGTGCTCGTGCCGCCAAAAAACTTGTCGGTGGTCAGATAATCAAAGTGGAAGCTCACCCAATTCCAGAGCATCCTAGACCCCGCAGGGTTGTTGGTCGTGTTGCCTTAGTAGGAGATGCTGCTGGTACAGTAACCAAGTCCTCTGGTGAGGGAATTTACTTTGCCGCCAAGTCTGCCCGGATGTGCGCAGAAGCAATTGTGGAGTTTTCCAATGGGGGAAGCCGTATTCCCACAGAAAAAGACCTCAAAGTTTATTTGAAGCGCTGGGATAAAAAATATGGCATGACCTACAAGGTACTAGACATTCTACAAACTGTCTTTTATGGCTCTGACGCCACCCGCGAAGCTTTTGTAGAAATGTGTTCTGATAAAGACGTACAGCGCGTCACTTTTGATAGCTATCTGTATAAAACCGTTGTTCC
>CASBRB010000200.1 GCA_949127975.1 Oscillatoriales cyanobacterium PMM_0019
GCACACTGGCATATATAGGGGGCAACCACAGGGGGTTTGCCCCTACGAACCCGCTATATATAGAGGCAGTGCGTAAGTCCTTACTTTGCTAGAATTTAGCCCTCAATTGGCACCTCTTGAGTCAGGCTTAGTCATTGACAGCGTTGAGCAGCACTTCAGCCAGGGTATAATTTTCCATGTCATCCAGGGTGATAGTGTCAACGATGTCAAATTTCGCCCCAGCACCTTGGAGTTGATCGTCCAACGCCTTCAGAAACTGAGTAGCAGTGGCATCATTGCCCACTTGAATCAGAGAAATTGCTAGTTCTTCATCCCGATCGAGCAGCAGAGACGCTTCTATAATTACTCTCATGACGGCTTTGCGATCGTCAGGCTCACCATCAGTAATTACCAAAATCGTCTCACCATTAGGCTTAGTCTGCCCAGCCCCCTTGCGCTCGAAATAGTTATCAGTAGCATGCTTGAGTACAGCAGCTAAATTAGTGGTGCCAGAGGGGTCGTTTTCTTGGAATATCTGTGCCACCTTGCTAGAGGTAATATTCTCGAACCGTTTAAAGCGACCTGAAAACAGGTAAAGTGTAATCCCATCTGGGTCTAATTGTTCACATTTTCTCGCCAGCGCCAGAGTAGACTCCTGCGCCGTGTCCCAGCGACTCCTACCACCCGGTTGATCTGGAGTGGACATACTGCCGCTTTTGTCAATAATTAAAGTGTAATCACGGTTTGTTACCACAGAATCTCCTTCCATCAAGAGTTAACCTCCAGAAATTGTCATACCATCATCATCTAGCCTATGCGATCGCACAGACAACAAGAGTGCATTTTGTGCCAAAATCTAGATTAAAACAGTGGGCAAGTCTGGTTGGTAGTACACGAAGTCGAAATCGGTGAGGATATGCGAAACCGTCCTTTGTGATTTTAGAACCCCCCGGCTAGAATATGACTAAGCTATCGGATAACCATATACCACGTCGAGGCAGAGTATTTCCTCACTGCCAACTAACTCCTGATTCCTTTTTGGTTCATCTCACTTTTTCGGATTGCTCTCCTTGGTAAGTTGCTTCTTGGTAATTTTTAATTAACAGCTCATTAATTTGCCCTCTTTTGAAAGGATTGCTATTAATGTTGCGACTTGCCTTGACTCGCTTAATCTGGTATCCTTTATAGTTGATCTCAAAAAAATCATCTTTAGCATCTTTGTTTTTTGGATCGGAATTACTCAAAAGTAGTTTAGCTCCCTTTTTATCAAGAATAATAAAAAAATCTCTCAATCTTAATTGCTCTTTTTCGTCAAAGCTATCCTGTGAATAAGAAGTAAAATTAGCTGTTTTGCTGAGCGGTCTGTAAGGAGGATCGAAGTAAACAAAAGCGTGTCGATCGACAAACTTCTCACACTCAGTAAAGTCGCCGTGAATTATTTGCGTTCTTTGGAGTAATTGAGATACAGCTTTAAGATTTTCTTGGTCACAGATAGTTGGGTTATTATATTTACCAAAAGGAACATTAAAATTTCCTTTAGAATTGACTCGAAACAAACCATTAAAACAGGTACGGTTGAGAAAAATAAATTGGGCAGTTCTCTCAATGCATTGAATGGTATAATTATTAAGATTTATTTCTTGACGTTGTAAGTTAAATAGAGTTCTGACTTGATAAAAATACTTTCTTCGTTCTTCTCGCTCCAGAGAAAGATACTTGTTCTGAATATCAAATAAAAGCGTAACTAATTCTTCTACATTCTTCTGGATAGTTTTGTAGGCTAATATTAAATCGGGGTTGATATCGGAAATAAAAAAATCTTCTATTTGATAAAACTGTGCAATATGCATAAAAACAGCACCACCACCGATAAAAGGTTCAATATATCTTTTGATATAACCCCCGCTCAACTCTGCTGGCAAATAATTATTTATTTGTTCAATAAGTTGATTTTTGCCTCCAGCCCATTTGAGAAACGGTTTGAACAATGCAACCATACCTTTCAGCTAAAACTTTTTGCAAACGCAGATGAACGCAGATGAACGCAGATGAACTTGGATTTTGTTTGTTGCAGTGGTTAGTCAATAATCGCATTAAGCAATACTTCCCGTAGAGTTAAATCCTCCATGTCATCCATCGTCACGGTGTCTACGATGTCAAACTTCGCCCCAGCACTCTGCAATTCATCGTCCAATAGCTTGAGAAACTTAGTTGCCTGAGAGTCTGTACCAACTTGAATGAAGGAAATAGCCAGTTCTTCATCTCTATCTAGCCGCCGCGATGCCTCAATAATTACCTTCATCACGGCTTTGCGATCGTCTGGCTCCCCATCGGTAACTACTAGAATTGTCTCTCCATTGGGCTTCGTCTGTCCTGCTGCCTTGCGCTGAAAATAGTTGTTGGTGGCATCAAGGAGAACAGCCGCCAAGTCAGTGCGTCCAGAAGGCTCGTTTTCATTGAAAATCTGGGCGACTCTGCTAGCATTGACGTTATCGTAACGTTTAAACTTGCCTGAGAACAAGTAAACTGTGATGCCATCTGGGTCAAATTCTTCGCACTTACTAGCTAAGGCGAGAGTAGACTCCTGCATAATGTGCCAGCGACTTTTCCCACCTGACTGATCTCTTTGCGCCATACTGCCGCTTTTGTCGATGATTAAGGTATAATCTCGGTTCTCTAGCATAAAGTCTCCCCTATTAAGTTAGTCAACTTATCTTAAGGTATCAGAAGAGTTAGGGAGAGGAGAGTCGGATTTTCTGCTCTTTCCCCCACCCACCCCCGGGGGTGGGTAGGAGAAGGGGTTGGGGGATGAGGGTGATAATCGAGCCGTAGGTCGTAACCCGCACGGTCGTAAATTCCATGCACGATCGCTTGCAATTCCACAATCGGTTCTGCTTCTCCTTGTTGTAAGGGTAGTGGAAAATGGTCCTGCTGTCTTGTTCTTGGGGGAAAGTACCTCTATAGCTGCGATCGCTTCCCCAGTCGCAACTTCTCGCACTTCTAAATATCGCTCCTTAACTTCTTCTGGCATAGGGAGTATTACACGTTTAGGTTGAGGCACTGTAGCCACTCTGACTGTTACTGGAGAGTACGAACTTATCTGCGATGCTAGGGATTGGGGAGAAAACACCACAGCATCTGGAATC
This sequence comes from Oscillatoriales cyanobacterium PMM_0019, assembly GCA_949127975.1. Taxonomy (GTDB): domain Bacteria; phylum Cyanobacteriota; class Cyanobacteriia; order Cyanobacteriales; family CASBRB01; genus CASBRB01. The sequence continues at coordinate 3,126 of CASBRB010000200.1, forward strand.
CCAACCAGCAAGCTGTTATCGGCACTACTGATATAGGTGCGGGTTTCGATTTCAATATAGTATTTGGGTAGCAGGTATGGAGCAACGGCATCGGCGATCGCTACAATTAAGCGACTGTGAAACGCTGACCAAAATGTAGAAGCCTCTAAATAGGGATTCATCCCCGGAAATGGTGAAGGCATAACAGCGTTGCTCCAACAGGGTCTATTACTATCAGGACTTACGCACACTGGGCATATATAGGGGCAACCACAGGGGGATTTCCCCTACGAACCGCTATATGTAGTGGCAGTGCGTAAGTCCTGTACTTATCTCGGCTCGACCCTATGTGATTTGCTTCCTCACCCATAGACGAAATGCTTTCAGAGCAGCATTTCTGCCAGTAGTTCTAGCTTGTTCTAGATAGCTTGGAATCACTTCAATGAGAGGCAATCCTGGAAAAGTTGGGCTCTCTGCAACCGCAACATATTGACCATCCTGCAACACATTAATTTGCAATTGTCCCTGCTCAAATCGCCACAATTCAGGCACCCTTAATGCCTGATAGATACTAGGATGGGTGCGAGAGGTAACATCAACTTCCAACCCTAGGTCTGGTGGTGGATCGTTCTCTAGTTCAATTCGATTTTTTCCGCGAATCCGTACCTCATTTTGGATATAAAAACATTGATCTGGTTCAATTCCTTGAGCCATTTGCTGATTCTTGAAAGTCGTAGATCCCAGACTGCAAAATTCGATGTCTAGCTCTTCCAACAGAGCTTTCACGAGATCCCCAATAATTTCCTTATTGGCTTCGTGCTCCGGTAACGGCATCATGATCTCCAGCATTCCATTCTCATACGCCAACCGAGAACCTCGATGTTCGCCCAATTCTTCCAAAATGGTTTCAAATTCTTGCCAAGTTACATTCTGCAAGATCACCCATTGCCCGATTGGAACGCCGATCCTCCGTAACTCTAACAACATGGCTTTACTGATATAGGTGCGGGTTTCGATTTCCATATAGCATGAACCTCTCCCTAGAAGGGAGAAAGGTTATGTTTGAGGGTGATTCAGCTAGCTTGCGAAGAAATCAAGGTATTTTTCAATGGCTTCCACCTAAAAATGCGATCGCCCCCAAGTTCCACCACCACTTTCACCCGTGGCTCAACAGTGGGCAAATTCACCAGAAACTCACGCTCCTCACTGGAAAGCACATGTCCGTCTACCAGCCACAGCACCAATCCCTTCGACTTTGGAGACAACTTCTCCAGGTGGTAGTTGACTATAGGGGGCAAATAGAATACACGGATGTCTTTCTTGCCCAGATGAGCAGGACGAACTCCATGAACACCAGTGAGATACATAGCCAAATCACCCAGTCCCCGTGCTACCATCCGCATTGTTTCATAGCCAGTCGCCCTCAGACGCCTTTCGTAGCGCCCTTCAAAGCCACCTTCCAAAGGCACATACACTCCCAAGGCTCCCGATTTTTCCAGATTGCGGATGAATGATTTGCCCGTTGTCAGCAGTTGCATCACCATGACGTCCTACCCAGCTTTAAGTTTTCTTAAGTGCCACTGGGCATTTATTATAATTTAAAAAGGGAGACAGGAGTCAGGAGTCAGGAGTCAGGAGACAGGAGTCAGGAGACAGGAGTCAGGAGACAGGAGTCAGGAGTCAGGAGACTGCGAGACTGCGAGACTGCGAGACAGCGAGACAGCGTAACCCCCCTGCCGAAACCAAAAATATAACAGCATCCTCCGCGCCGCAATGCGATAAACCTTAGCGCCGCAATGCGATTAAAATAATTAACTCAAATGGGTAATCATGGAGACTGCGAGTCAGGAGACAGGAGACAGGCGGTCTGAGTAGGGCGGTCTGAGTAGGGAGTCAGGATTCATTCTGCGAACCTTGGTCTAAAAATTTATTTGCCCAAACACTAGACAATTGCAAAAAAATAGTTTATAGTTTGAGATCGTGGTCGAAGATCGCGGCTGAACACAGCCACTGAAGTTGGAAGAAGGTTTTGACCGACTGTTCCAACTCAGTTTTTGCAAAGTTGCCTCGTTGGGATACTAAGTAGTTTGCTGCTTAAGTCCTTACGAAATGCAGGCAACCACCTTAGCCAGTGTCCGACATTAAGTCGCTTGCTGTCCTCAAGCCTTGCAAAACTGCCACAAGCTTGCTCCTGACAAATTCAGGAGACAAGTTTGATGTATGGTCTGCTACAACAGCTAATTACAAGGTGCGGATTTCCGCATCATGTTTAATTTGTCTTGATTTGTAGTGTCTCAAAAGGGGAGACTATAAAACCGTGTCTGTAGGTATTCTTGGCACCAAACTCGGCATGACCCAGATCTTTGACGAAACAGGTAGAGCGATTCCTGTAACCGTCGTCCAAGCAGGGCCATGCACTGTAACACAAATCAAAACTAAGCAAACAGACGGCTACACTGCTGTCCAGCTTGGGTACAAACAAGTAAAAGAAAAGTCGATTAATCAGCCTGAATTAGGACACCTAAAGAAGTCTGCCGCACCACCTTTGCGACACTTACAGGAATATCTCCTGGAAGATACCAGTAGTTTTGAACTGGGGCAGCAAATTACGGCAGATCTCTTCAGCGCTGGTCAAATTGTAGATGTTAGCGGCACCAGTATTGGTCGTGGCTTTGCTGGCTATCAGAAACGTCACAACTTCAAACGGGGTCCCATGTCCCACGGTTCCAAAAACCATCGGTTGCCTGGTTCCACTGGTGCAGGTACTACGCCGGGGCGTGTCTATCCTGGTAAGCGGATGGCAGGGCGCTTGGGTGGCAAGCGCGTCACCATTCGTAAATTAATAGTTGTACGGGTAGATGCTGAACGCAATTTGTTGCTGATTAAAGGAGCGGTTCCTGGCAAAGCTGGTGCTCTGCTAAGAATAATGCCTGAAAAAAAGGTAGGTCAATAGTCATTAGTCATTAGTTTTCTTTCTGACAAATGACAACTGACAAAGGACATTTGACAAAGGACAAATAATATGGTTAATTGTGTAGTGCGAAACTGGCAAGGGGAAGAGGTCGCACAGGCAACCCTAGAATTAAGGGTTGCCAAAGAAGAAAATGCGGCTCACATAGTCCACCGAGCTTTAGTGCGGCAAATGGCGAACGCACGTCAAGGCAATGCTAGTGCAAAAACTAGAGCGGAAGTTAGGGGTGGGGGACGTAAACCTTGGCGTCAAAAAGGAACAGGACGCGCTCGTGCTGGTTCGATTCGATCGCCCCTGTGGCGCGGTGGTGGCGTAATTTTCGGTCCCAAACCGAGAGACTACGAAATCAAAATGAACCGCAAAGAGCGCCAGTTGGCACTCAGGACAGCCTTGATGAGCCGTTCCGACGATTTGATTGTGGTTGAGGAATTTGCTGACAAGTTGCCCCGTCCGAAAACTAAGGAGCTAGTAAGCGCGATCGCTCGCTGGGGGATTGAGGCAACTGCCAAAGTTTTACTCATCCTATCCGAAACGGAAGAAAACATTTATTTGTCAGCCCGTAATATAGCCAAGGTGAAGTTAATACCAGCCAACAACTTGAACATTTATGACGTGCTGAATGCTGACAAAATTGTTACCACCTCATCCGCCCTTGCAAAAATCCAGGAGGTTTATGGTGACAAAGTTTGACCCCCGCGATCTGCCAGACTTGATACGCCGTCCGATCGTTACCGAAAAAGCGACACTGCTCATGGAGCAGAATAAGTACGTCTTTGAAGTGGTTCCGAAGGCAACCAAACCACAAATAAAAGCAGCAATTGAAAGCTTGTTTGATGTTAAAGTGTTGAGTGTAAACACACTCAACCAGGCTCGTAAAAAGCGCCGCGTTGGTAGATTTGTGGGATATAAATCGAACTACAAGCGAGCCATCGTTACGCTAGAAAAGGGTGATTCGATTACCCTATTCCCAGAAGTTTAGTCGATTTTAGATTTTAGATTACTTCCAAAAGTACATCCCAAATCTGAAATCACAAATCTAAAACCCCAAATCCTGGCAAAAAATCATGGGCACTCGTTCTTATAGACCATATACTCCTGGTACTCGGCAGCGGACAATTTCAGATTTCGCTGAAGTTACGCGCGATGAGCCAGAAAAATCACTAACCAAGCGCCACCATAGTCCTAAAGGTCGCAACAATAGGGGCATTATTACCAGTCGCCGTAGAGGTGGTGGGCACAAGCGCCTTTATCGTCAAATAGACTTTCGCAGGGACAAGCACAATATTCCAGCTAAAGTGGCAAGCATTGAGTATGACCCCAACCGTAACGCTAGAATTGCCCTTCTCCATTACCGAGATGGGGAAAAGCGGTATATTCTGCATCCAGTTGGTTTAAATGTGGGCGCGTTCATCATCTCTGGACCTGAATCACCCATTGAAATTGGCAATGCCTTGCCCCTGGGTAACATTCCCTTAGGAACAAGCGTCCACAATGTGGAACTGACGGCCGGTAGAGGTGGACAAATAGTCCGCTGCGCTGGTGCCACAGCTCAAGTAGTTGCCAAAGAAGGCGATTATGTTACCCTCAAACTGCCTTCAAGTGAAGTGCGGTTGGTGCGCCGCGAGTGCTATGCCACGATCGGACAGGTGGGTAATCTTGATGTTAGAAACCTGAGTGCTGGCAAAGCAGGACGAAATCGCTGGAAAGGACGCCGCCCCAAAGTCAGAGGAAGTGTAATGAACCCGGTGGATCATCCACACGGTGGTGGTGAAGGGCGGGCACCAATTGGTAGAAGCGGACCAGTCACACCTTGGGGTAAGCCAACCTTGGGTGCTAAAACACGCAAACCCAATAAGCCGAGCAATTCCTTGATTGTCCGCCGTCGTCGTAAAAGTTCTAAGCGCGGTCGCGGTGGTAGGCAGTCTTAGAATTTTAGATTTAAGGAGCCAGGAGCCAGGAGCCAGGAGCCAGGAGGTGGATAAATGGTTTTAAGAGTAGGGAGCCAGGAGCCAGGAGCCAGGAGCCAGGAGATGGATAAATGGTTTTTCAGACCTCCAGTAAATCGAAGATAAACTCGTCTTCAATTAATGGCAGCGATGCCCCACAAAGAAACTCCAAGACTCCTGACTCCTGACTCCTGACTCCTTCTTTAAAATCTAAAATCCCATCTCTAGGCAGCAGCCCCAAAACGAGCAAAAATCCTCTCATCCAAAATCCTCTCATCTAAAATATAGCTATGGGTCGTTCTCTTAAAAAAGGTCCGTTCGTTGCGGATCATCTAATGTCAAAGATTGAGAAGCTAAACGATAGAGGCGAAAAACAAGTAATCAAAACTTGGTCGCGAGCTTCGACAATTTTGCCCCAAATGGTAGGTCATACCATTGCAGTTCATAACGGACGCCAACATGTGCCAATCTACATCTCAGAGCAGATGGTGGGTCACAAGTTGGGTGAATTTTCCCCTACTCGCACCTTTAGGGGACACTCAAAAAGTGATAAAAAAGCAAGTCGATAATTGGTCAAATTTAATTCGACTAATGACAGATGGCTAATAATTAGGAGAAACCCACCCCCAGCCCCTCCCAGGAGGGGAGTTACCACC
>CASBRB010000201.1 GCA_949127975.1 Oscillatoriales cyanobacterium PMM_0019
GGGGTGAGGGTATTTTTATAAATGATTTAGACTTGCTATATGTCCCTTTATACTGCTTGAGCGGGAAAGTTTCAGGGTCAATACGCTGGAAAATCCCATTGTCGTTGATAATAATATTATGAGTTCAAATAAATTTTTGTGTCAGTGAATCGCGATCGCTGGATCATTAACGTAGTTTTGGTAGTAGCTGTCCTGGCTTTTGTGGGATTTTCTATGATCCCTTTGTTTGGCAGCGTATTCAAGGATAATCTTGCCCCAGCAGTGGCTAAATCGACACCAACCCCAAATTTGTCACCTTCAGATCAACAGGGGGATCTAGAAGCTCAAGCTAAGGGTTACGAACTTGTTTTGCAGCGAGAGCCAGATAATCGCACCGCCCTGCGGGGTTTGTTGGAAGTGCGGCTAAAACTGGGTGACATCAAAGGTAGTGTTGAACCTTTGGAGAAGTTAGCTGCTCTCAATCCCGAACAGCCTGATTACATGGTGTTGCTGGCTCAGGCTAAACAGCAATTGGGCTCACGGGAGGCGGCTGCCCAAAGTTACCACGCGGTTTTGGCTTCTCACCCCGGAAACATCCATGCTTTGCAAGGGCTGGTGAGCCTGCTGATGCAACAAAAACGTCCGGAGGCAGCAATTGGCTTGCTGCAAGAAACGTTGAAAACGGCTACCCAACTCAATCAAACTCAGCCTGGAAGTGTCGAGATCACTTCGGTACAAATGCTACTAGCTCAAGTTTACTTCAACGAGCAACGCTACCCAGAAGCGATGACTATCTACGATGAAGCGATTAAGACTAATAAGCAAGATTTTCGCCCCGTGCTAGCTAAGGCTTTGGTGCTACAACAGCAGGGCAAAACGGAACAGGCTAAATCGTTATTCACAACCGCCACTACCCTGGCACCAGCACAGTACAAAGACCAAATTAAACAACTAGCAAAGGCAGCAGCTACCCCCAAAGCAATAATTTCTCCTTCTACCGCTCCTAGCAGTATCCCGGCGGTGCCATCACCCTCGCCCAGTTTCTGAATTGAGCCTCTCCCCGCTCTGAAGAGACGGGGATTCGGGCCAGGAGTTAGGTTCAGCTTTTCGCCCTAAACCTTGCGGAATGGCTATCTGGCTGCACTTTCCTAGCTACGGGGCGAACTGCTCTGAGGGGGAATCAGCCACCTGCTTTCAGACGCGCCTACTTGCTCGCAGTTTATTGATGATACTGTCCTTTCACCGCCCACCGGAACTGCTCGTCCGGAGAATGCGAAAAAATATTCCGTGAAAAGACCATCCTGATAACGGTTGTCGATTTGCAGAAAATCGACAATATTTACGCCAACCCTTCAGCAATTTCAGCTATAAGAGTTTGGTTATGGCGTTAATTAAGTGCATCAGCACATGCATATAAATAATTTACTAAAAATCTAGGATATAGGCAAGCTATTCGTTACAAATTTTAATACTTCTGTAGGCGGATAAATCCGCTCGCGTCGGCTTTCCGCCCCGAAGTAAAGTTACGGAGTACTGTAGCACTGCCTCTACATATAGCGGTGAGTAGGGGCAAACCCCCTGTGGTTGCCCCTACTATATGCCCAGTCTGCGTAAGTCCTGGCTTATCTAGACTCTTTGATATCGCATCCCAGGCAACTGGGAAACCAATCCACTTAACTCTAACTGTAATAGGGCACTGGAAACCGAAGCCGCAGCTAAGCCTGTTTGTTGTACGATCGCATCGAAACCAGTAGGTTCAGACGTTAAAGCTTCTAACACCTGGAGTAATTCTGGCTCTAAGAAAGGCATCGTCGGGGTTCTGTACTGCTCAACTGTATCGAGTGGTGGCATCGCGCCCAGCATTTCCAACAAATGCCCTTCACTTAAAATCACTTGGGCACCCCTACTTAATAATCCTAAACAGCCGTGCGATCGCACATTATCCAACGCGCCCGGTAGAACATAAACATCGCGACAAAATTCATTAGCAAAGTTAGCTGTAATTAACGCACCAGATTTACTGGGAGCCTCCATCACCAAAACAGCTCGCACCAACCCTGCAATAATCCGATTGCGGCGGGGAAAGTGAACGCGATCCGGAGGTGTACCAGCGGGGTACTCACTCAGTACCACACCCTGTTTTTGAATTTGTTCGTAGAGAGTGCGATTGCGCAGCGGATAAACTACATCTACCCCAGTACCTAAAACTGCCAGCGTTCTGCCACCAGCTTCAATACAGGCACGATGAGCTTCGGTATCAATTCCGTCTGCCATGCCCGAAACAACGGTGAAGCCTTTTTTAGTCAAAGCAGTGGTAATTCTGTGAGTCCACCTGCGCCCATAATCGGAAGGTTCGCGAGTACCGACAATCCCAACCATCGGCGCTAGCCCTTGGTTTTCTTCCGGTTGAACTTTACCCTGATAATATAGCACGGAGGGTGGAGTGGGAATTTCCAGCAGCAAGCGGGGATAATCGGGATCGGCTGGTGTCCAGAAATGGGGGTTTTTTTGCTGGTGTTCTGCCAGCAGTTGCTCGGGGTGGAGTTGCTGGCGTTCTTGCTCCACTTTCTTGATCATCTGATTGCCAAACCCCTCAATTTGCCTTAACTGGTTTGCCTTAGCTTCCCATGCTTGAGCCAACGTGCCAAAGTGTTGTTGTAACCGCCCCAGTAAAACTGGACCGATCCCAGAAATTTGCGACCATGCCAGCCAAAACGCCCGTTCTTCTCCCAATCCCTTATCCTCCCAGTGTCAGGACTTATGAATTTTAACACTGAAATTATTAACTCTCGGCTTCAGCTAAGACGTGATGACAAATCTTTGATTTTGTTGCAAGTCTTGTAACAAAGGTGAAGTGCCAGAGCCAAAAACGTGGAGGAGATCTTGGGCGCGAGTCATCGCCACATATAGTCGTCTACAAGTCATCACATCAGTTTCATTAAGCGCCGGAATATTGAAACTCCAGTCTTGAACCCAAAGAATAAAAACAACTTTGAATTCCAAGCCAAGTGCATTCAAGGTATTAATAATTTTGACTCCGGGAGAGTTCGGGTCATATCTTCTTTCTGACTCCCGACTTTGTGTTACCCAATAAGAATCAAAGCCAAGAATATTTAATCGCTGGTTGAGAGAATCTAAGAGCTGGTGTCTCATTCCAGTTGCTCTATACAAGATCGCTATATCACTTGGGTTATAGTCTAATCTAGAGAGTTCTTCTATTTGTCTAATTACCGCTTCGACTTCTTGGAATTCTGTAGACTCGATATGCAAAACTGGAAGTTTCCCTCGACGGCAAGCAGTTTCTGGTTGAATCAGGGGGAGCGTTAGTTCTTCCTCATTAGCTTGCTGACCAGGTGGAGTTAATTCTAAGTTTTGTATATGATTGACTACACTCCAAGCCGCCGCAATTATCTCCTGAGTGTTGCGGTAATTTTTGTCAAGGTGATATTTCTTATAACTTGTTCGTCCAACAGCCTGAATCCCTACTGACTTCCAAGTGAAGCCCCGACGCTTATAAAGGCTTTGATTTCCATCTGCAACAATTATTAAGTGACCATTCTCTTGGTCTTTGAGCGCTGCTACACAACATTTCAGCCAACTGGAATAAAAAGTTTGACCTTCATCTACTAAAACCACATCCCATTTGCGTTCTTGGCGAAGCTTATTCAGGGCTTCCAGAAGAATGTCTCCTATTATATCGTCACAATCGTCCATTGATAATCCGGACATCCGGCTAGGTAGATTTCTGCACAGCAACCTAGCCCAACCGTAAAAGTGAAACACATCAATTTTTCTAAACTGAGGATTTTCAAAATCCTCATGCAGTAGAGATCTGAGATAAGTGGCTAGACTAATGTTAAAGCAAACAATCAGAATTCGCTGGTTGGGGTTCTGTGTAGCTAGTAATTTGGCACGACAGAGTAAAATCAGAGTTTTTCCTGAACCCGCTACCCCATAGACGATCCGGTGCCCCTCACCAATAGATTTAACTATACACTCTTGGCGATAATCTAAGGTTTTAATGATAGAATAATTTGCTAGAGACGATCCTGCATCGGTAATGGTGTTTAATGTTACCTCCAAATGTTTGATGGCTATTTCCGGGTAGAGTATTCCTTTAATAGTTTCAATCTGCTCAGAAGTAAGAGTCGGGAAAGGTAATTTAGTAGTGAACATAGTTTCAATTTGGTTCACCAATTCAGACTCGCTCATCCTTGTCCATGACAACATTCTTTCTCGATAAACAACTTGGGGCGGCTGCAGTTGTTCATAAATGTTCATGTCCTGAGCTTGCTTGATTGTCAGATTCGACATCACTAGCCCAAATCCAATAGGAAAGACTAATTGTCCCTGGTGAAAGCCATTTGCATAAGTGAGTATCTGATACGCTTGTAGTTTATCTAAAAGCTGAGCCAAGAAGCTTCTGTCCAGTTGCAGTAGAATTTGCTTCCCTAGTTCGGCTGTGCTGCGACGGCGTGTGCGACGGCTTGGGTGAACAGTACGATCCTGTTTAACCTTGATTATTAAACTATTGCTATCAGCACCGAGGATTTCCTCTCGCTCAAACCTGGCTACTTGGATTTGTAGTAGTCCAAAATTTGGAGCTAAAATCCTAAAATAAGATAAAGCATTGTGAGTTGGTGGCTCGTACCAAACCGAAAAATTATTAGGTAACTTTTCAGAGAAAACATTGTATAAGATTTTTTCTCCTTGAGTAACCCCTGAGCGAAGAAAATCTGGAACGATTACAGCCATAGATGTTTACCTGAAAGCCATGTTCTAGATTTGAGCGGGTTGAAATGCCTGGTGCTGATATCGCTGATTAAGCTCTTGCTGGACGCTGTTGTTTGAGATAGGCAAAAACCGACTTATCACCGATGTCTGGTGGGATCGGTTGCACTACCTTGCGGAGTGCAAATACTACAAACAATATCGCCCATGCTCCTAGTAACAGCCGTTCCCATTGTAAGGGCAATACACCAGCAAGATGCCCTAGCAGTAACATTGGCACCAGGGGTGTCAGTAGCTTGGTTTCCAAGCGGTTGAAGCAAAAAGCTTCTTTGAAATAAATCCCCGTCAGGGCTACGAAGGTAAACCCAACGCCTACGAGTGTAGCTGGGTGGTTGTAAATGAATAAAGGCAGAGGCTCACTACTAAGCACACTTAGCACAACTGTGGCGATAACGCCAAGCCCCCAAAATATCTGTAGTAGTCGGTGTAGGGGTGCGAGGTAGATATGAATCGTTACCAGGCTGACACCTAGTGCTAGACAGAAAACTGCATATAAGGGTGTTACTGCCTGGAAAACAGTTGGGTTATTGCCCAACCATAGTACCAGAGTGCTGCCGATCGCAAAGCTCAACGCTGCCACCATTAATCCGGTACGATAGATCCGGACGCCTGTACGATCGCCCTCTGTAATCGTAAATTCTCCAAACTGACCTTGGTACACTTCCGGTTCAAACTGCTGTGGTTGGTTCATATTAATTTATTTCTGCAAAAAAATCTCAATTACTGCTCCCCAATTCAACTGTAGCTACAAAAAGAGATATGAAGAAGGAATCTGATTTTCCTTTTGAAAGAGCAAGGCGAGTAACACCAGAAGAAAGCCAGAAATTCAGAGAAGCGATCTCTGAACAGTTTGCTATTAAACTGAGGGAGCGTGGCCGATCAGCTAAAGATGATGAAGAAAAGTATGAGCCAATCTCCATTAGACTTCATCCTAAAATCCTACTATGGGCGAAAGAAGAGGCAAAAAAACGAGGGATTGGTTATCAGACGGTTATCAATGAAGCCCTGTTGGAGCAAATTAGCTTATAGCGATCTCGATTACCGATCCCCAATTCAACTGTAGCTGGGACTGAGCATTACCGCCATTGATGGCAATTTCCACCCAACCATGACTGCCAACTAAAGCGATAGCAATTCCTGGTGGCCGATCGCTATAAGTATTATGACCCGGTATACTCGAGTTAGCTACCTGAACATACCAAGTTTTGCCTTGAACCAGAGTACCTGGGATATTGGTAACTAAATTGCCGAAGCGATCGATATATTGAATACAACCGACGGCACCAGTGTTGGTTAGGTTACATTCAGGAATAGATATATTTACCAGAGTAGCTGGATCGATCGCTCGTCCTAACTTTTCTAGAGGGACACCACTGGCGAGATGAGCTGCCACTGGGGCAAAAATATCCCTACCGTGAAACGTTGTACTGGGTTGAGTTGTGCGCCAGTAGTCAGAATTCGTCAATTCTATCGCTGCTACAGCAGGGTATGAGCTGAGAACCCCACTGAACAAGCCATTATCCGGTCCTACGAGGAAACCTGCTGCAAATTCTACTGCTACTGCACGGCGTGAGCTACCTACCCCCGGATCGACAACAGCAACATGAACCGTACCAACTGGGAAATAGGGGTAGGCGTTGATTAAACAAAACCTAGCCGCAGCAATATTCTGGGGGGGTATCTGATGGGTGAGATCTACCACAGTCAGTTGGGGGTTGATTTGAGCGATTATACCCTTGATCGCCCCCACATAAACATCACTCAAGCCAAAATCGCTCAGGAGAGTGATAAACTTGTTTGGAAGCATTGGAAGCCGCATCCCCTCATCACTTCACTTTCATAAGTTGCCGCAATTCCTCTAAAGTTGTTACCGTCATCACTGCCCGTTGAATTGCTTTTAATCGCTTTAAATCAGAAATTTGAGATATTTCTGGTCATATATAAATCTTGTCATGCATTCAGGAATAGGTAAATGTACCAGGTTAGCCGCAGCTAACTGTTCTAGGGGGATATTATCCAGTCCCACGAGGAAACCTGCTTCACATTCTACTGCCACTGGATGGCGAGCGCTACTTGCCCCAGGATCGACAACAGCAAAAGTACTTACGCATCAATCGGTTTTTTACATAAGTGCGCCATCTTAGACAACCGGAGCCGCCAAAAACCGGGTTTCTGGAGTGGATGTGCCGGGCTTTCTGACTTATTTGCCAAATAACTCACTTTTTAGAAAAATTCCGTAACAAATAATACAGTTTTCTCGTCAGGATGTTATATTGGAAATGTAAGGTATACACCAACTGAGGAAAAGGAAATGTCCATCATGAACAGAAATCGTCATGAAACCTTTAAACAAGCGGCAGCGGCTCACCGCGATAACATCCAAAAAAGCCTACAGCATCGGCTAGAAGTCGCCCGAGCCAAGGGTGACGACAATTTGGTTCGTCTGCTCGAAGCAGAAGCCAACTACTATAGCTACTAATGGGGGTTGCTGAGGGAGTCCCAGTCTTAGCACTTTGGGTGCTGCGCTCCCTCTTGAATAGCATCCCGTATAGTGATGATAGCAAGTTCGCTACTATCACCATAATGAAAATTTGGCAATAGGTTCGTAGTGAGGGCTTTAGCCCTCAGATGAGGACTAAAGTCCTCACTACAAACTTTAGAGTTTATTTTGTCGCCACGACAGCGAGATTCCAGCTCATACGCTTCATCAAAGGGATTTTTTTCAAAAATACGTCCATCTTCTCTAGACGTCGATATTGGGGTTCCAGTCTTGCTTGCTCAATAATGATTTTTTTCCAGTAACGCTCTTTATTCGGATGAACTTTTTCAATCAAGTAGAAGCGCAAAAAAATAACGAGAGTAGCCAGCCAAAACGTGTCGTAAGTCGTTCTCGAAAAATGGGACTTGACAAAATTGACAATATTAATATCCAGCGGCGCTTCGTCCTCTGTCCGCACCTTAGTAGCCATGCGCCGATAAACATTAATTATGGGATTGTGCTTCAATGGGTCCCAAAAACAAGCTTTTCCACCCGGCTTGAGAACGCGGTGCATCTCTAGAATAGCAGCAGATGCGTCGGGCAAATGGTGGAGCAAATTAGAAGCGTAGACAAAATCAAAGGTATTATCCGGAAAATCTAGCGCCATCGCATTGGCGGTGCAACCAACAAATTCAACTCCGTTAGCTGCTGCCAGTTGCAGAGCTACTTTTACCATTCCAGGGGAATAGTCAGCCGCTACACAACGCGCCCCTTTTTTAGCAAAATAGACACTATTTTCCCCAGCACCACACCCTAAATCTAGAAGTCGCTTACCTCGGACATCCCCCATTTGTTCGAGGATAAAGCGATTTTCAGGGGCAGTACACGCTTCAAAGTAATCCCTAACCTTAATTCCTTCTACATCAATGGTAGATGCCCATTGATCGTGAAATCTTTTTTCTTTATCAAAAATGTCATCTTGCATATTTAACGCAAAGGAAGCTAAGGAAATCGCACCAGGTAGTAAAGATATAGTATAACGCTGCTACCTGGTGCGTAAACCTGCGTTTTAAACTTTTGGTAAAGTTAGCTCTGACGAGTTCACCGACGCTTTTTCTTTATGTTTGGCAGTATAAAGCCGATTCAGAGCGTTGACGTAAGCTTGAGCAGAGGCAACAATGATATCGGTGTTCGCCGCATGACCAGAATATACCTGCTCATTGTGCCTTAGCCGGATTGTAACTTCCCCGATCGCATCAATACCAGCAGTCACTGATTGCACGGAAAACTCAATCAACTGGTTGGGCAGATTGACTACGCGGTTGATTGCCCTGTAAACTGCATCTACTGGCCCTGTGCCAATAGCGGCGTCTGTCAGCTCTTCCCCATTAGGTGTCCGCAGGACTACAGTTGCTGTAGGACGGGCGTTGTTGCCACAGGTTACCTGCACAAATTCCAGGCGAAATAGTTCTGGAGTGTGCTGAATTTCATCATTGGCGATCGCTTCTAAATCCCAATCAGTAATTTCCTTTTTCTTATCCGCCAACTCTTTAAACTTGACGAATGCTTTATTGAGTTCGGTTTCTGATAGCTCAAAACCTAATTCTTTCAAGCGAGTGCGGAAAGCATTACGACCAGAATGTTTGCCCAATACAATTTGATTATTTGTCAAACCGATGGATTGGGCATCCATGATTTCATAAGTCAGCTTGTGCTTCAGTACCCCATCTTGGTGAATTCCAGATTCATGGGAAAAGGCATTCGCCCCTACAATTGCTTTGTTTGGCTGTACCAACATCCCAGTTAAGTTAGAAACTAGGCGAGATGTTTTATAAATCTGCTGGGTGTCAATATTTGTTAGAGCTTCTTCCGAATCTGCTGGGCGTCCTAAGTAGGGGTTGAAGTAATTACGTCTGACGTGCAAAGCCATTACCAGTTCTTCGAGTGCCGCATTGCCAGCTCGTTCGCCAATGCCATTAATAGTACATTCCAGTTGACGCGCTCCGTTTTTCACAGCTTCTAAGAAGTTGGCGACTGCCAAACCTAGATCGTTGTGACCGTGAACTGAAATAATTGCTTTATCGATGTTGGGGACATTTTCTTTAATCCCCCGAATCAACGCCCCAAATTCTTCCGGTGTGGTGTAGCCGACGGTATCGGGGATGTTGATAGTTGTGGCTCCGGCAGCGATCGCTCTTTCTAATACTTGGTACAGATACCCTGGTTCTGAGCGTACTGCATCCATTGGGGAGAATTCTACATCCTCCATGAATGATTTAGCATAAGCTACCATTTCTTCAGCGATCGCTAGCACTTCAGCTCTAGTTTTCTTGAGTTGGTACTCTAAGTGGATATCTGAAGTAGAAATGAAAGTGTGGATTCGGGCACGCGCTGCTGGCTTAAGAGCTTCGGCTGCTGCTTCAATATCTTTTTTGATGGCTCTTGCCAAACTACAGACGATCGGGCCATCTTCTGTACCCACATTCTGAGCAATTTTCTGAACTGCTTCAAAATCTCCCGAGCTAGCAATAGCGAAACCAGCTTCAATTACATCCACACCTAGACGAGCCAGTTGCCGTGCGATTATCAGCTTCTCGTCTACGTTCAAAGTAGCTCCGGGGCACTGTTCGCCATCCCGTAGCGTGGTGTCAAAAATTATGATCCGGTCTGTTTCTGTTTGCTTGTTCATAAGCCTATTTCACCAGTGACAAAACTGAATTTATACCAATTACCGATTTACCCAGTACAATTAATAGTCTAGTTTCTCAATCTGTTCCCTAATCTCATTCAGGTCGATATAGCGATCGGTGGCATTGCGTAGTTCTCTGGCTATCATTCCTTCCGTTGATACTACGGTTATATGAGTATTTTTGGAGCGTAATAATTCAATTGCTCGTTCAAAATCTCCATCCCCACTAAAAAGTACCACCCGGTTATATTGATCCACAGTATTAAACATATCCACCACAATCTCGATATCTAAATTCGCCTTTTGCGAGTAGCGCCCGGAAACATCATCATAGTATTCTTTGAGAATTTTGGTGCGGACGGTGTAGCCCAAGCTAATCAGGGCATCTCTAAATCCTCTTTGATCTTGGGGGTCTTTAAGTCCAGTGTACCAGAAAGCATTGATCAATGTTGTATTATGCTGTTCTTTTCTGAAATATTCCAGTACTCTTCTAGGATCGAAAAACCAACCATTTTTTTGTTGAGCGTAGAACATATTGTTTCCGTCTACAAAAATAGACAGACGGTTCATTAACGGATACATAGATACTAAGACCTAACATTTTACAAGTTAAGTGGAATCCCTTATTTTAGCAATTTAGTTAAAAAAAATTAATAGTAATTGCTGAATTATATGGGATACCCATAGGGACTCTCTGGGTAACTCATACTAAATTGCATTCATCCCGGAAACTACAGCGATGTTGACCGTTGACGGTTGACCGTTGACTGAAAGCCTTTACAGTCAATAGTAAACAGGGAACAACCCCACCAGTAGATGACGTATCTGAACGCACGCTTGGTATCAGGCTGTGATGCCTGCCTAGGCAACCCAGAGTTACAAGAGTATACAGAGACGGCGCGTCCGCCGCAATAGGGGAATAAATCTGTAACCCTTGCGCCATGATTTTAGCAAAATACCTGTTTCCAGCACAAACTTCTTCGACCGATAATTTTGATTACAACAGTTACCGGATCGCTGTAAGGCTCCACCCTCTTTCTTCGCAGGGTGGAGATGTCAGGCGGGTCGGCTGCCGACAGAGCCGACCAATCTCTGACTTTAGGTAGAGCATTAAGCACATTGTGAGGGATTAAGATCATCTTACACAGGTAAGGTAATCAACCTGTATAAAAACCTAGTCACCTAACCGCGAACGCTGTACCAAGACACATTGAAAATATAGGGTTCTATTCCATAGTTCTAGTTTTCAACCCAGGAATAGGTAAAATTTTCATGGGAACTAGACGACCAGCATTTAATTCAAACAAAC
>CASBRB010000202.1 GCA_949127975.1 Oscillatoriales cyanobacterium PMM_0019
CATGTTTTCGATGCCAAAGACATTTTTGGAAACTTCATCAATAATACTACCCCATACAGCATTTCTTTCTCGACAAATCCTGTAAAAGATCCTTTTTCTGAAAGCCCTGGTAGCGATCTGAATTCAGCTTACAACATCGGAGATTTGAGCGGAACTAAGTATTTTTATAATATTGTCGGTCAGCTCAAACCGGATGCTTATTACAAATTTAATTTTGTCAAAGATAGCACCCTTAACCTGACCATGAATCAATTGACAGCTCCAGCAAAGGTAGAACTGTTAAAAAACTCTGGTGTAAGTTTATTTTCCCAGACAGGTGATGCTAGCAATCCTTTAAATAATATCAACAGACTTCTGTCAGCAGGCACTTACTACATTCACGTTTCTGATGTCAACAGCAACACCCCATACACTATCTCTTTAATGGCAACTCCTTAGTCACTGGAGTTAACAATAATTGTTGGTTGGATTGAACGCTCAGTCCAACCAATTCATTATTTCCACATAAACTTGATGGTGAGGTAGTTAATTTGGCTGAGTGAGTAACACTTCATCAAGTTCATCATTAAAAGCTGCCACCAGTTCTTCGCTGCTTATGGCTATAGCACTTTCGTGCCACTCATAAATCAGCGCATCTAGATGATCCCATGCTTGAGGCTCTGATCCCACAAGGCGGTAGGCACTCTCTACCTCTGCGATTAGTTCGCACAGTTCCTCATTATCAAAGACCTTTAACCATCCGTAGGGATGCTCCGAGCCAATTTGCTCGTCCAAACGCAATCGGTTGGTCATAAAATTGGTGGCTATCCTTGGTTTTTTGACTTTTAAAAAATTAATAAAAAATTACAATAATTCACAAAACTTTACTCCTACAGCATAGGGGTGCTAATGGTTTATTAAGGACAGGGCGAAATACTTGGGGTTAGAAGTCAGTGCCGATAGAATACTTCATATAGAAATGTATGCCAAAGATGCTTACAAAGAGAGGCACGGCAAGCTACCAAGTAGGCAAAACTATAGAAATACGCAAGCTTATGCTTATCATAAAAATGACCTCGATATTCTAGACGCAGCGATTAATCAGGTAGTAGGGGTGTAAGATCTGAATAACGGGAATTCTCGCTCGCCCAAAACTTTCACTATGTTGGTTTCACGAGAGAGCAAGGTATTGGTGTAATGGAAACAATCTACAAAGTCGATAGAAAAAATGCAGCCTATTGTTATCCTCTTTTAGAACCATCAGATTTAGAGGAAACATTTTTTCAATTAGCCCAACAATGGCGGCAAGAAACAGGAATGATGTCTTTGGTCACCAAAATGGTAATGCACCCAGCTTACCAACGAATTATTGGCATGGGTCAACCTGTGGTTCCGCTGATTTTACGCGAACTCGAACGCGAACCCGACCATTGGTTTTGGGCGTTGCAATCCATTACAGGTGCTAATCCTGTTGAACCAGAGCAGCGCGGTCGGTTAACACAAATGGCTCTTGCGTGGATACAATGGGGCAAGGAACATGGCTACAGATGGTAGACTGGAAAGGTACAAAGAAGACGAATTTCCGCACCTTACTGCCACTGGATATTGCATTACGAGTAAAGCATCGAGAATTTACAATTGTTTTGCTTGGGCTGCGGGGGAAGATGACCGTTGGTGGAATCCTTTAGAACCAGAAAATCCCTATTATTGGCCTGATGGCAGTCCCGCAGAATTAACTATTACTGCTTTCATCCAAGCCTATGAAACTTTGGGATATGAACCATGCAATAGTGCTGAGTTGGAAGAGGGTTTTGAGAAGATAGCTCTATACGCTACACCTGACGGAGAACCAACCCACGCGGCTAGACAATTACCGAACGGAAAATGGACAAGCTTGCCTCGGACGATGGGAAGATATTGAGCATGAATTGGATGGATTGATAGGTGAAATGTACGGATCTGTCAAGCAAATTTTCAAGCGCGAGCTTGGGGAAAGGGAGCCTTCCGCTGATAAATGAAATCTCGATCGGACCAATTCTTTCATAAATATATCGTAGTCAAAAACAAATGCTTTATGTTCCATCGACATTTTTAATCCCCTTACTATGTTTAGCATGTCGGCTGGCTATGCAAACTATCAATTTCTGACGATAAACTTGATGTATCCGGTCTTGCAGTAGTTAAGAACTGTTGGGTTTCGTTCCTCAACCCAACCTACATAAACTTAATGGCGAGCTATTTCATCTAGTACAGCATGGCAGGAACTTCGATTTCAACGTAATCACATAAAGTGGTGGGTTCGGGAATGAGTTCGCCATCTTCCAGCATTCCTTCAAAGTGAAATTCTAAGGCTTCCTTGATTTCACGCTTCACTTCCTCTAAGGTGTCACCAACTGCTGCACATCCAGGTACATCAGGAGCGTAAGCAGCATAATTGTTCTCAGCTTTTTCAATAATGATGGCGTATTTTTTCATGCTTCCCTCTTAAATGTCTAGCTGTGCTTGTTTCCAGATGTTAGCTAATGTACCAATTGGCATATCTTTTGACAGATTGCCTGGAACTGTAACCTTTCCCAGCTTTTCAGGATGTTTGAACTGGCGATGACTACCTTTAGTTTTTACTAAAACCCAGCCATCAGCCTCTAAAATCCTAATCACCTCGCGTACTTTCAACTAACCTCCTGAAAATCAGTCTGAGTATTAACAATTTGTTATATATAAGCTGTAGTAATTAAAATTTAACAAAAGTTAGATACCGCTGTAATATTTTGTCAGAGTTTGCTAGGTTTTTAAGAAGGTGCTTCCTTGAAAGTCAATGGCAAGTGCTAGAGCAGAAGCCGTAATTCCCTCTGACTTCCAAGCCAACTCCATAGCCTGCGCCACTCCAGCAGAAACCGATTTTTCCGCTAAAGCCAACAAAGTAGGACCAGCCCCACTAATTACCATACCGTAACCACCAGCCGCCATCACAGCCGATCGCACAGCATCATAACCAACAATCAAACCCTTACGATAAGGTTGATGTATCCGGTCTTGCAGAGCAGATTTTAACCAATCACCCCGACCAGTTTCCAAACCGCGCAACAACAACCCCAGATGGGCGATATTAAAGATCGCATCACCACGACTATACTCAGTCGGCACCACTCCCCGCGCCTCAGCAGTAGAAAGTTCAAAATCCGGAATTGCCACCACCGGAACCACGTCATCGTGCCAAGGAACCTCACAAATCTCCCAAAAATTCTCTCTGCGTCTCTGCGGTTCGTCACTCAACCCCGCAGCCGCCAACCGACAACCACCCAACAGAGCAGGCACGACATTATCTGGGTGCCCTTCGAGATCGATCGCTAACCCCATCACATCTATATTATCTAGAGGCGAACCAGCCAACAAATTAGCCCCCACCAACCCGCCGACAATCGCCGTCGCCGAACTACCCAAACCTCTAGCCAGAGGGACACCAAGCTGAATTTCCATCTTAACAGGCGGCGGCGTTTGACCTAAATGCTGGTAAAACTTCAAAAAAGACTGGTAAAGCAGATTATCAGTCCCAGTGCTAACCCGTTCAGCTTCTGCACCGCTGACGGAAATAACCGATATTTCAGCAGTTGAATCGAGCAGGGAGAATTTGAACTGGTTGTATAAGGTTAAAGCTGCTCCAATACAATCGAAACCCGGTCCCAAGTTAGCTGTGGTGGCGGGAACGGTGACGGTGACAGTTGAATTGTCAATTATCAAATTATCTTTTGTTATCGATACCTTTTGTTTTGGCAGTCGTAATTTAGCATTGGCAAAAAATGTTTCATCCAACGGTGGAATATCGGAAGTATCGATCGATTCATCTGTCATTTCGTCAATTCGTGTCCAATTGGTTTCTGAGGATTTTTTCAAGTTGGGTACGTTCATGCTTCAGCGCCTTTCGCAAAGAAATAATGCGGATTGTATCATTGTCACGCTCAGTAAAAACAACAACTACGATGTTTTTTCTGAGAAAACCGATTCCTATCCAACGTTCTTCACCATACTCTTTTCTAGAATCCAGAGTGGTGAACATGGGAGCTTCAAAGATTTCCCCTGCATCAGCGAAATCAAACCCATGTTTGCGTATCAGGACTTACGCACACTGGCATATATAGGGGCAACCACAGGGGGTTTGCCCCTACGAACCCGCTATATATAGAGGCAGTGCGTAAGTCCTAGTATATTAGCCTGGTTTTTTTCTTCATCCCACTCAAATTCCATATAAAAAGTTTAACCACCAGCAATCCTAGAAATTGCTATAGGTACTAATTGCCCCCTGCAACTTTTCCAACACTTCTGGCACTAGCATTAACCCCAACTCACCAGCGGCGCGGGTGCGAATGTTGAGGCTATTAGATTCCACTTCCTTAACTCCTACAACAGCCATAACGGGTATTTTATCTTTTTCCGCATTGCGAATAAGTTTCCCTAGTCGCTCATTACTGGCATCAGCTTCGGCACGGATACCGCGAGCAAGCATTTTTTGGGCTACTTCTTGAGCAAAAGGCAACTGCTCACCACTCACTGGCAACAATCGCACTTGCACGGGAGCCAGCCACAAGGGGAAATCCCCAGCATACTCCTCAATCAAAATACCAATCAGCCGTTCTAGTGAGCCAAAGGGGGCACGGTGAATCATTACTGGGCGCTTGCGAGTACCATCCTCTGCCACATACTCTAAATCAAACCGCTCCGGCAGGTTATAATCCACCTGCACTGTACCTAGTTGCCACTCTCTATCGAGGGCATCGCGGAAAATAAAGTCGAGCTTGGGACCATAGAATGCGGCTTCGCCAATACCCTCGAAATGGTTCATGCCCAGTTTTTCTACAGCACGACGGATAGCACTTTCTGCCTTTTCCCAAGCTTCATCAGAGCCAATGTACTTATCAGAAGCGGGATCGCGGAAACTCAGCCTAGCTCTAAAGTCCTTCAATTGCAGACTTTTGAACACGGACAAAATCAAATCCACCACACTGAGAAATTCGGCGTCTAGTTGCTCTGGCGTCACGAATAAGTGGGAATCATCCACTGTGAAGCCCCGCACCCTAGTTAGTCCGCCTAGTTCTCCAGATTGCTCATAGCGGTAGACGGTGCCGAATTCAGCCAGACGTATCGGTAGTTGTCGGTAAGAGCGTAACTCGCTCTTATATATTTGGATATGAAAGGGGCAGTTCATCGGCTTGAGGACAAAACCGTGTTCAGCGGCTGCTTCTTGTTCATCCTCTGCCATTAGAGGGAACATATCCTCTTTATATTTCTGCCAGTGCCCGGAAGTTTTGAATAAATCGACTCTAGCAATGTGGGGCGTTACCACTGGCAGGTAGCCGCGTTTGAGTTGTTCTTGCTTGAGGAAGTCTTCTAGGATATTTCTTAACACAGTACCCTTGGGCGTCCATAGGGGTAAACCTGGTCCTACTATGTCAGTAAAGATAAACAATCCCAGTTCTTTGCCCAAACGCCGATGATCTCGCCTAAGTGCTTCTTCTTTGCGTCGCTTGTACTCAGCCAGTTGCTCTGGCGTTTCCCATGCCGTAGCGTAGATGCGCTGTAACTGTTGCCTATTTTCATCTCCACGCCAATAAGCCCCGGCGACGCTTTCCACTTCAATTGCTTTGGGGTTGATGTCGCCAATATTTTCTACGTGGGGACCTGCACACAAATCCCACCATTGATCCCCCAAATGGTAGATGGTTATGGGTTCCTCAATGCCTGCTAAAATTTCTAGTTTATAAGGCTCATTAATCTGCTGAATGCGGTTTTGGGCTTCTTCCCGGCTTACTTCTTCCCGACTTACTGGCAGTTTGCGGTTGATAATTTTGACCATCTCTTTTTGGATAGCCTTCAAATCCTTTTCGGTAAAAGGCTCTGGGTGGTCAAAGTCATAGTAAAAACCATTTTCGATCCAGGGGCCGATCGTGACTTGCGCTTTGGGAAACAGCTTCTGCACTGCCATCGCCATGACATGGGAAGCTGTATGACGAATCTTTTTTAACGACTCGGATTCGCTGGTGCGGGGCAGATAGATTTTTTCAGGCTGTTTGACGGAAGCTGGATCTTCTTGGCTCTCGATCGGCTGCTGAACCATGCGCGGATAATCTAATTAATTTATTTACACTGCCTCTATCATAACCTATAGGACTTACGCATTGACAAAATGATTATATTGTGCATTTTACCCATTACCGAATTGGGATTGGCTCAAAAAATATGCTATGCTCTACTATATCCCTAGCAGACTGACCTGAAAAGTTGCACTATATATATACTGCCAACATAGAAAGCTCTACTCACCACTAACAAAAAACTAAAATATCAGCCTGGAGGAAGATGCGATGTTCCACATACTTTACCTTGTTGCTTTTACCATTCTGGCGTTTCTCGCGATCGCTAATTTAATCCGTAGCTTAGTGATATTAAGTATAGATTCTCAACGTCGCTACCCAGCCAGGGGAATGTCGCCCTTGAGGGCTTCTCGCTCGGTGCCGCATCCAGAATTGTTGGATGCTACTGGAAAGGTGATTAATGAACCGCTCTTAGTCATGCGATCGATTAATGTCGAAGACGCCCGCGAACAGTTGGACGCCATCTACAAGTCGTCCCCAGGCAATCATGGGGAAGAAAAAGAAGAAGGTTGAAGAAGGCAGAAGGCATGGTTCTGATATCCCAAAATTAACAACCTGCTACCCCTTGTGATTGGGTTCCGAGATGAGTACAAATACGATTCTAGGAGGGTTGATGAAATCAGAATATCTTTCTGAAGAGTTAATCAAGGCAATTCGACGCCGACCAGGGATGTACTTTGGAAGTGTAGGAGCGCCAGGTGTAGAACAATTCGTTTATGAGCTGGTAGCGAATGTACTGGACTTATACCTGATAAACGAAGCAACATTTGTCGATGTAGAAGTGGATGGGGCAGCTATTTCAGTTACTGATGACGGAATAGGACTACCATTTGACAAACCGAGCGATCGAGATGGTATCAGCCTTGGTACTCAATTGTTGACCCAGATTCACTTCTCACGTTCTAGTGATGGACATATCCCCCACGTACACATCAGCACAAATGGTGTAGGGCTTGCTGTAATCAATGTCGCTAGCGCTCGACTTACCGTCCAAAGCTGGCGATCGGGTTTACTGTGGGAGCAAAACTTTGCAAAGGGAATTGCTCTATGTCCCCCTACCATCATTAAAAGGGGTATTGGTAGAGGCACTTTAATCAAAGTCCTTCCAGATCCCGATATCTTTGCACAAACGCAACCCCGACTAGAGGTTATCCGCAGAACTTTATTTGAAACAGTCCATTTATTTCCTGGGTTCAGAATTGGACTTCAGCAGGAATGCTTTTATGCCCCTAGAGGTGTAGTATCGCTTGGATACATCCTCCTCGACTCGCTCTTTTGTTGGACTACTGCTAATTCTGTACCCTTTCATGCAACCTTACGTTACAAAAATGTTCTCATTGATGCAGCCGCTTTCGGAGACAATCAATCCCGTAGACGTATTTTCTCATGGGTGAATGGAACTGGGACACCAGACTCCGGTAGCCATGTTGAAGGTTTTTTGCAAGCACTCAAAGAAGTGGGATGGAAACCGGTTCTTTGCCTTATCCATATTGTGATGTACAATCCGCAGTTTGCAGGACCTATGGGCACTAAACTGGATGTTCCATATGTACGAGAGGCTGTCCGAGATGCTTTATGCGAACCATTACGTCAATATCGAACTTGACAAGAACAGGACTTACGCACTGCCTCTATATATAGCGATTCGTAGGGGCAATCCCCCTGTGGTTGCCCCTACATATGCCCAGTCTGCGTAAGTTCTGAAGAAATTTCACCATCCCGCCTAAAGAAGTACGCTTACAAAGACAGAGGTTAAAAAACATCAATGAATGCGAAGTTAGTTAATGCTTTAGCACAAATCATCCAGTCACTTACACCAGAAGAAAAAAGGCTTTTAGAGGAAAAAGGCAATGTCAAAAATTTTAACCCTTTAACGGGTGAAGCATTTCAAGAACGTCCCTTTTATGAGGAGGCTACCCGGGAAGAATGGCTCAATGCGTTGCAGAAATGGTCTGAAAGCCATCGCAAAGACATACCGCTTTTATCTGATGAAGCTGTCAGTCGCAGAGGGATTTATGAGGAAGATTGAAGAGTGGCTTTTCTAATTGATACAAATATTATTCTCCGCATGGCGCAACCAGAACATCCCATGTGTGCTGAGGCTTTAAATCCCACATTCCGCACCCCCGGCGGGCTGGTGTGTGGAATTAGGAGGCAGAGCCTCACCAAAAGCGTTCCCAGGCAGAGCCTGGGAACGAGAAAAGTCCTAGTGGAAAAGCAGATACAGGACTTACGCACTGCCTATATATAGCGGTTCGTAGGGGCAATCCCCCTGTGGTTGCCCCTATATGTGCCCAGTGTGCGTAAGTCTGAGATATAGTGGGGGTCTTCCCGGCGGATAGACAAAGTACAAGCAACTAAACTTGCAACGCCCGTACTGTATCGGTACGAACGATCGCGCCTAGTTTTGCCAGCAGTTCGTTCCAGTGTATGCCTTCTAAACTAGATAAAACTACATGAGCATTACCAACGCGCTCGACGGGGCCGAGTCCAACAGCCCACATACCAGCAGCAATAGCAGCTTCCACGCCAGCACCTGCGTCTTCCACCACCACACATTCTGAGGGTGATAGATGCAGTTGTTCTGCTGCGTATAGGAACAAATCTGGGGCGGGTTTGGGACGCTCTACGCTAAAACCATCAGCCATCGCATCTAGCTTATCAGCAATACCCAAGCTCTCAATCACCATTTGGGCATTCTTACTGGATGAGCCGAGAGCCACTTTAATTCCAGCAGCTCGAAGTTCCTGCAACAAATTCAACACCCCAGGCAGCAGATTTGCTGGTGTCATGCCCTGAATCAGTTTCAGATAATAGCCATTTTTCCGATCCATCATCTCCTGCATCTGTGCTTCCGTCACTTGGCTATCGCCTAAAATGTGCAGCAGCGAATCCCGACGCGGCAAACCCCGCATCGCCTCGTTAGCCTCGACGTCGAAGGGGATACCTTCTTCGTCAGCCAAACGCTTCCAGCCTTGATAATGGAACTCGGCGGTATCGGTGAGAACGCCATCTAAATCAAAGATAACGCCCTTAATATTGGGGGTAGGAATTTGGGGGTGAGAATTGGGCGTAGAAACCATAACTGACTGCTGACCATTGATTGCTTTAATATCAAAGTCATACCACTGGTTACGCCATTGGCAGCGGAACTTCAGGCGAGTCCATCCAGGTGGCAGGTGGGGAGTAGCAACTGGTCCTTCTGGCGTTAGACAAACTCCACCAAAGCCGAACACCACTGCTTGCCACACTCCACCAGTAGAAGCGCAGTGAATCCCTTCACCAGCGTTGCCCCGGACATCTTCTAAATCTACCAGTGCCGCCCGCATAAAGTGCTGGTATGCTTGGGCCGATTTATCCAGTTCACAAGCTAGGATAGCATGGATTGCAGGTCCGAGGGACGAGCCGTAGGTATGATCTGTACGTGGGGTGTAGTAATCCCAGTTGGCTTGCAAAGTCTGCCGATTGGTGCGACTGCGCAACAGATAGAGGAGCATCAGTACGTCAGGCTGTTTGAGAATCTGGCTCTGGTTAGTCTCCTCAATCCCTAAAAGAGCT
Organism: Oscillatoriales cyanobacterium PMM_0019; assembly: GCA_949127975.1. GTDB lineage: Bacteria > Cyanobacteriota > Cyanobacteriia > Cyanobacteriales > CASBRB01 > CASBRB01. Next base: position 9,684 of record CASBRB010000202.1, read on the forward strand.
TGCATTGACTTGCTGCGAGGCTCGTAATCAGCTAGATTAACGTCTTTTAGCTTAAAAAAGCGATCGCATTGCTCGATTAAACCTGTTTCTGGGTCTTGACTTACTACCAGGAGTTTGCTAATATCTGACCAACTGTGCAACCTGTCTGGAGTCAAGTTAAGTTGTTCCTGTAGAACAGTTGCTTTGTCGGGATATTCCTGCTGTAGCCAACCCCAAATAGAAAGCGCTGTCTGTAATTGCCACTGCACCATGCCATTGGTGAATGCGTTATTGTCAACGTGTTCGTGGTTTTCATCTGGACCAATGACATCCGAAATCTCATAACAGCCCCTAGCACCATTCCACTCCACGCGGCTGCTCCAGAAAACGCTGGTGTCTAGGATAATTTCAGCGCCATAGTCGCGCATCCAGTCGTCATCTCCGGTAACTTGCCAGTAGTGCCAAACTGCATAAGCGACGTCAGTGGTGATGTGCAGTTCAATGTCACCGCACCAGATACGGACAGTTTCACCTTGGGCACCTGTCACCCAACGGGGCGTCACTTCATCACCTGTATCGGCACTTTCCCAGGCAAAAACTGCTCCCTCATAACCAGCTTCTTGAGCCTTGCGTCGTGCCCCTGGTAGGGTATGGTAACGGTATGTCAGCAGATTACGCGCTAAATGGGGTTGGGTATAGGCGAGGAAGGGAACAACAAAGATTTCAGTATCCCAAAATACGTGACCCCGATAGGCAAAACCAGAGAGGGTTTTAGCGGGGATGCTGACTTTGGTGTCGTGACGGGAGGCGGCGATAAGCACCTGGAAAAGGTTATAGCGAACAGCAAGTTGAGCTTTGGCGTCGCCTTCGATAACGATGTCACTGTCTTGCCACACTTTAGCCCAAGCAGATACGTGAGCCGCCAATAAAGTCGTGTAGCTGGGTAAGCCAGCTAGGCGTTCTTGGGCGGTATGGGCTGGGGTGCTGGTTTCCCGCGAAGTAAATACAGTAACAATCTTTTCTACTGTCACCGTTTTTCCTGGCTGAGCTTGGAAAGTTGTTGCCAGAGTTGGGTGGTTTTGGAGAATGAGCATCTGCACTCCGGAAGGCACATCCCAGACTGTCAGTTGAGCTGCCATACCCAGAGCTAAAGCCGAGTGGCGGGTTCGGGTATGCAGCCAGATGGCTTGAGATTGGGGATTTTTATCCAATCCAAAATTGCATTCACCTTGAGCTACCCATTCCCAGTGGTTGACACCCTGGTTATCCACGTTGCCGTTAATGCTGGCGTGAATCTCAACAGTCCCCTCAAAATCTACCGACGTAATCTGGCATCGTTGAGCCAGAACGTGTTCATCCGCCAAGCTAGTAAAGCGCTCAAAATGGAAATCTACGGTGTGCCCAGCAGGACTGCGCCAACGGATGTCTCGACTTAAAAGTCCGAGTCGCAGGTCGAGCTGACGCTGATAATATAATATCTGTCCCTGAGCTAAGCTAAATGGTTCACCTGCCACTACCACCTCTAGTGGCAGCCAGTCAGGGCAGTTAACCAGTTCGGTGTGTACTACGGGAACGTCATCGTAGACACCATGAATTAAGGTAATTGGGGAGGCACCGGGATAACCTTCCTCAAAAGTGCCTCTGGTTCCCAGGTACCCGTTTCCGAGAGTGAATACTGTTTCTTTGTGATGCAGATGGGTGGGGTCAAATTGGGTTTCGATTACTGTCCAGCCGTTAGATTCCATGAAAGATCGCCTATTTGAGTGAGGGTAGACTGAGATGGGTTAATAGCAGGCAAAAGGGGGAGCAGCAACAATGCCTGTGCAGCACTATTGTCATCTCACTCGCATTTTCAGTCTGTTTAATGTCGCTGGCACAACAGTTCCTGAAAACTCAGGTGGGGTTTTACATCCCTCTTTAGTTATAGTTACCTTTAAGATAACCCTATTCATTAAGGAAGATACAAAAATCAATAAAAATTTACTTAACTTAACAAAACAGGAGACAGGAGACAGGAGACAGGAGTCAGGAGTCAGGAGTCAGGAGTCAGGAGTCAGGAGTCAGGAGTCAGGAGTCTCCTGACTTCTGGGGAGCTTGGTTTAAGCTTCAATTACCACCCGCAAATTACCGCGCTTGTTAGCAACGCGGCAGGCAGTGATATTGCCGGAACGCTCAAACTCTAAATCCAACAAGGTTGTTCCCACTCTCAAGTTTTTCAGCGAGAGAGTATTGATCGACATCGGCAGTGCCGGATCTAGAATCCGCAAGTAGTTACCACGAGCATCGGGCACCAGATTGACCATCATTTGCAGCAGTTGAAAGATGCTGCCGGTGGCCCAAGCTTGGGGCGAACAGGCAACAGGGTATTCTACGGGGTCGTTACCACCATTACGATCATAGCCGCAGAAAAGTTCCGGTGGACGTTGATAAGGTTGATATCTAGTCATGTCGAGCAAGCCCTGAGAAAGTTCCAGCGCTTGTTCGATCAGCCCTAGCGATCGCAGCCCCATCGCAATCAGAGCATTGTCGTGGGGCCAAACTGAGCCGACATGATAACCCATCGGATTATACGCAGGCGACAAACTACTCAGGGTACGCACTCCCCAGCCGTTGAACATATCCGGTGCCCGCAACCGCCCTGCCACACTATAGGCTTTCTCAGGCTCAAAAATTCCCAAACTCAAACACTGACCAGGATTGGAAGAAATACTGTCTACCTGGTTGCCATCGCCATCCACAGCCATTGCACAGTAATCGCGATCCTCTATCCAAAAATCCCGGTTAAAACGAAATTTCAGATTCTTTGCTTCTTCTTGCCAGCGATCGGTCAAATCAATCCGCTTTTTCATGCGGGCAATTTCGCTCAGGCGGACTTTCGCCGCATAAACATAAGCCTGCACTTCACACAGAGCGATCGGTCCAGTTGCCAGTTGACCCTTACGATTGACAATACAATCCTCTGAGTCTTTCCATCCTTGGTTAGCTAAACCACGCTTCGATTTACGATCGTAGCACAAATAGCCAGTTTGTTGGCAGTTGCGATCGATCCAATCCATAGCCGCCAAAGCATTTGGCCACAGGCGATCTAAGCTTTCAAAGTCAGCAGTCCAAGCATAGTATTCAGCATAGAGCATTAACCACAGGGGTGTAGCATCAACCGTGCCGTAGTAGGGAGTGTGGGGAATTTCTTGACAGCGAGCCATTTCCCCTAAGCGCAACTCGTGCAAGATTTTTCCCGGTTGCTCATCCCGCCACTCATCATCATTTTTACCTTGGTATTGCGCTAGAATGGTAAGTGTTTCGCGAGCTATAGTAGGATCGAGCATCAATATTTGGGAAGCGGCAATAATCGAGTCACGCCCAAACAAAGTGGAAAACCAAGGAACCCCTGCCGACAGCGCCTTTCCCTTGCCAAAACTCTGCCGCAGTATATAAATGTCTCGCTCTGCCCGTTCGATTACTTGATTAAAAGTATTTTTGTCCGAGCGAATCTGGGTAACGTGCTGCCTCCAGTTTGTTTCCTCTGCTAACTCTGCTGATTTTGCTTGGATTAGAGTGAGAGGGGCGTTAACTTTAGAGGTTGGGTGGTTATTGGTAAACATCTGCAGCCGATAGCCTACCTTTTTGGTTTCGTGAGACTCTAGTTCTAGCTGCCAAATAGCCGTGTAACCCTTGAGAAAGTCTGGCTGAAGATGGACAAACTCGATGCGAGATTCCATGAAACTACCATCGAGCCCCTGATAAGCCACGATCAGATCTTTTACCTTTTGCGGCAGGTGGATGTGGATGTCTGGTGTATTCTGCGATGCTACTTCCTGTTCGCCAGTATGCAATTGTGCCACTGATTCTTGAGTCGGCGGCACCTGTCGTAATAATCGCCCCTGAGCAGAGCGCGAGAACCCCCGGATTTCAAATATATCCATAAAATCGGCGTCAAAGCTGAGACTCAGTTCAAAACTGACCGCACTGGTGCTATAATTAGATATTTGTATTTCTTCAAACAACCCGCCATTAAGGACAATTTCCCGCTCAATTCCAATAGTTTCAGCCTTGATCCGAGTTTCAATTCTTGGGTTAGCGCACAAAACCGAGAGGACGAACCCTTTTTCTGCTGTACTACTTAGTAAAACAGGCGATCGCCCCTCAATTTGAAGCTCTAGACGGCTGAGAAACCGTGTATCGTTGCAGAATAGTCCCATGCTGGCATTTCTATCATCAGCGCAATAGCCAGCAATGTTACCCAGGGTATCAGTAATCAGAAATAAATCATCATCCTTGAGAGTGAGAGTCGGCTGGGGTCGTTCAATTAGAACACAAGGCCATTGCGGAATGGACAACTGTTCAGCAGCCACAAAAGTTTTACCGTCTAACTCGATCGTATCCATCGTCATGGCAAAATTTTCCGTCATGTATAGTAACTAGAAAATAGGCTAGGCGATGCGTAAAACGTATCGCCTGTGTGGCTGATTTTAGGTGTTGTTACCAAAGCTCTTTTTTAGGAGGTAAGTATGCACCGAGAACCATTTGGTAAGCCCGTTCATACTCATCAACCATCGATTCGACGCTAAAGTGGCTCAAGACGTAATTTCGACAAGTTTTTCTATCTAACTTCATTGCTTCTGGAATCGCTTCAATCATTTTTTCTGTGGAGTGGCAGGCAAAGCCAGTTTTACCGTGGGCAATCACCTCTGGCACAGAACCCATTGCCATGCCAACTACTGGCGTGCCAGTTGCCATCGATTCAATCATCACTAAGCCAAAAGGTTCACGCCAATTAATCGGGAACAGAGTAACTGTTGCGCCTCCTAGGAGTTTTATCTTCTCTTCGTGAGAAACTTCACCCAGATATTGGATTTGTTCACCATCAATTAATGGTTCCAGCTTTTCGTGATAATAATCTCGATCGACTGCATCAATTTTGCCAGCCATTTTCAGGGGCATCCCAGTAGCACGGGCAATCTCGATCGCACCAATAGGCCCTTTTTCTGGTGATAGCCGTCCTACAAAAGCTAGGTAAGCTGGTTGAGATGGCTGTTCGTAGAACGAATACACCTGTGTGTCAATGCCGTTGTAGACAGTATGAACATAATTTAAACCCAACCGGGGTTCCCGCTGGGATTCGCTGATACTGATAAACGGCTGCCATGCAAAATGCCGGAACATTTTCTCGTTATCCGGCGTAAAGATACCGTGGGTTGTATGAACAGTGGGAGTTTTGACAAACTCACTATAGGGAAACGCTGCACAACCGACGTGGGAGTGAATAATGTCGAAATGATGTGCGTGTTTATAAACATTATACAGCATCATTTGCTCATAAAGTCCAGGCTCTTTAATGCTAGGATCTAACCTCAACGCTTGGTCATGCACAGATTTTAGTTCAGCTTTGGTCTGAGAGTCACCAGAGGCAAACAAGGTGACATCATGACCGCGTCGAACTAATTCATCTGACAACAGACTAACAATCAACTCAATTCCGCCATAGCGAAAAGGCGGTACTCGTTCCCATAAAGGAGCAATTTGGGCAATTCTCATGTTAAGACAACAGCAGATATAGGGGTGTTTGACAATCCGTCGGTTGATGATAGCAGGCTTTTGGTTGACGAATTTTCCAGGATTTGACCCTTGAAACCGCTCCATGCTGGACACGGCAGGGGTTTATAAGTATAATAACTTAGACAAGGCGCGATCGCAACAGCAGAAAATGTTTCGCAGCTTTCCCTAAAATTTGGATTAGGGTTGCCCATTGCCAGCGCCGTGACCAGTCTTGGAGCGATCGAGTCCCTGCTTTACCCAATTAATACAATCTTGTTCAGATTGAAATATCTTAGGAGCAGCAATATTAGTTAAATTATCTGGCTTATAATGGTCGTAAAAATATTTACCAGCCATTTCGTAGATGATAATCAAATTATTTTGATAAGTATAGCGATTTTTAAAATACTCCCTGTTACTGCCAAATTCTGAATTGTCATCAAGATATTCTTTGGCAACATTAATGATGCCATTAATACTACCTAAATAAATTTCATCCGGATTTTGTGCTTTATGAAATTTACCTTTATGTCTCCATTCAGATAGTAATATATAGGAGTAGATGGCTTGGTTATCTGCCATGCGAAAAACAAAGGGGATGATGAGGTGTCCCTTGTAGTCAACTGAATTTTCATAGAGAAACCGACTCATTTTAATCCGCCCTGGTTTATTGATTACCACTTGTTACAGTAATTGGGATGTATTACTCAGCCTGAGCTGTATCAGGTTTAAAGTAAAGAGACGATTGATACAAAACTTGTTCTTGGTGGGTGTACAGAGTGCAATCAGACAAAGGGTAAGCGACACAGGTAACTATGTACCCAGCTTCTACTTCTGACTGGCGCAGAAACTTTTGCTCACTTTGATCCACTTTACCACTGATTAGCTTGGCTACACAAGCAGAACACTCTCCTTGTTTACACCCATACGGTAAGCGGATACCAGCTTCTTGGGCCATATCCAGGATATACTGGTCGTCTGGTACTGAGATAGTACGATCAAGAGCGTGAGCCGGATTCACCAGCCGGACTTGATAAGTTGCCATTTTCTGTTCCTCTGCGATAAAACTTAACGCCCACAGGGACTTAGACTAGCCCGATTTTTTTCAACGCTGCTTTAGCTGCGGATTTCTCGGCGGCTTGTTTACCGTGCCCCTTGCCAATGCCAAAAATTTTACCACCTACGCACACTTCGGCAGTAAACTCTTTATCGTGCTCCGGTCCAAACTCGTTGATAATAAAATACTGTGGGTTGTTACCGATGTTCGTCTGCGCCCATTTCTGAAATACACTTTTAAAGTTGACATCTGACTGCGTAGCTACGATGCCCTCAGCCACTGGTTTAAACAGCGGTTCCAAAAAGTCACAGACAGCTTTAATGCCTGAGTCAAGAAAGTAAGCACCTATTATAGCTTCAAAGGTACTACTTAGTAATTTTTGGTTTTGGCGACCTCCATCTTTTACTGCTGCGCCTTTACCCAGCAGCATCTGTTCACCTAAGGCTAGAGCAGTGGCGAACTTAGCCAACTGCTTTCCATCTACCAATGCCGAGCGCAGATGGGTGAGTTGCCCTTCGCTCATCTCTGGATAATGATGATAGAGAAAGTCACTAATCACAAAACCCAAGATAGCATCGCCCAAAAACTCTAAGCGTTCGTTGTCTTCTACTACCTGGGGGTGTTCATTAAGGTAAGAACTGTGAGTGAGGGCACGACGCAATAAAGCCGGATTGCGAAACGGTGGAAGATTGAACATTGGTATTTCTCCGCTTAATAGTAAGTATGTGGGTAGTGGACATAGAAACCCGGTTTCTCTAAGAAACCGGGTTTCTATTAGTAGGGTGGGCAGTGCCCACCTTTTTTTAGCCTTTCTAGATGAGAAGCAATGTCTGAGATTGCCCTACAGTTTGGACTTTAACTTTCCCTTCTTTGGCAACGGCATTAACAAACGCACTGAAACGTCGAAAACTATTTCCATCAGGTTTACGAATAGATGAAACTCCACGATAGTTAGGCAAATTTTGGCGCATCAGATTGTCAATGTAGGCAAAAGTAGTATTTTTATGCTGAGTTTGCGCCGCTTTGATGGATTGAATGAGGCACTCGATCGCATCCAAGTAACTAATTAGCTGAGGTTGAAAATCCTCCTCAACCAACTCAGGTAATTTTTCGTCTACAGGGTAGAATTCGTTAGCAAGGGCAACCAGCTTTTTACTCCCATTACCTCGTTGAGCAAAAATTATGACTTTTTTCTCCCGCTCTCGCAAATCTTTGACTAATGGGATGAAGTCTCCGTCTCCAGTCACCAGGATAAATACCTGTGAAGATGGCTGTTTGACAAAGTCGCAACTACAGTCAGCTATCAATTTTTTATCTACACTATTTTTAGTGTTTAGTGGGACATCAATACAGTCAAACCCAAGTTCGTGTAGACGCTGTTCAGCAGCAAGGTTTTCCTGCCGCCAATTAGAGTAAGCTCTTTTTTTATCCAAACTCCCCGCTTTGTTGGCGTAAATCAACAGGTACCGGGGTAGATATAGATTTACTGGGACATTTTGGCAATCCCAATAAATCGACACTAAAGGTTTAACATTGTTTGTTTGCCCTTCTAAGGGTGGTTCAATTGTTTGTGCCATTATGATTGTTCTCCAAATTTTTAAGTTGGATAACATCACACATCTGGCGACATAGGCGTTGCTAGGGGACTTCCAAAGAATAATCCCTCCCAAAAGGTGTACTAAAAACTCTGAACCTAGACTTGAAACTTCCAAGAGTCCATAATCTATACCTAGGCAGTACAGCCTTTCTGGGGGTATGTGGAAACCCCTAATCTGGAAAAACATCAGTTCTCTAGCAAAACCTTAGTCAGTCTAGCTGAATTTGTATTGATCTATCACATTCTTTAAAGGTTAATCCCCCTAAAAAGAATATGAGAGTGCAGCACACATCCAACACCTACTCACTTTTGGGTGCCAACTGATATCATCCAACATACAACGCTTGATCGGCGCTTTTGATGTTTATGTTATATACTCATTATCTAAGCACAAACTAAATTCTTTGTCAAGAGTTCGGCTCAAATATTAAGATTTGTATATTGTTATCATCAGTAAAAGAGGGCAGGAGAGGACTAAAGTCCTTACTACGAGCCTGAGGACTAAAGTCCTTACTACGAGCCTGGAGAGGACTAAAGTCCTTACTACGAGCCTGGAGAATGGAATTAACAGCAATGTATGACTACGATGGTGTTTCTCCAGCGTATAGCCCTCGAACACCATTACCAAAGCCCGGAACAAATAGTGCTGAAGAGTAAACTCCAAGTTCTCAACCTAATGAAGGTGCCACTTCCCTCATCAGGTGAACTTTTTTCGGACCTGGCTAAATTAAGTGGGTCTACCACACTTAGTGTGATAATTTTTACTAATCAATTGACTTGTAGGTTGAGCAGCAGCGTTACCCAACGTTTAAAGCTAAACTTGTTGGGTTTCGTTCCTCAACCCAACCTACAATCCTTACCCTCAAAGGTGTCCCGGTCATATATAAGATTTTATTATCACGCTAACTAGGAGAGAGCCCCTTAATTCGATCGCAGCCATTCTCCGTGAATTTCTAATCCTCGGTTTGACATGGCTTGTTCAAATAAATGTGTTGGCAGCGCTTGTTCTACTACCCAAACTCCGGGTTTGTTAATTTTTCCATCTAGCATTAACTGGGCAATAGTTCCAGTGCCTATGCCAGCAGCTATTGCTGTATTTTCATGCACTAGAGTCGAGCAATAACTAGCCGATTGTCCATCTTTTTCCCCACTAACTTCAGAGCGAATCGCTACACCAATACCGCTGAAGCGATCGGTAAAATCTGTCATGCGATGGCTGACGTGAGCTAGAAATTCAATTACTTGTGGATTTTGTAACCAACTAGGCGGCCACAAGTGGGCAACAGTCCAGGTAAGGAAATTGTAAAAATCGGGTACTGTGCCGAATTTAGTAATTACGGTTTTCACAGGGAAAGTTTCTGGCAAGGTGAAGGTTTCTGGCATATCAAACCAATAGACGCCTGTGCGACCATAAGGGGGTGGGAATTGAATAGGTTCGCGTGAGCTATACGGTTTCACCACCTGCCACTCACCATCTATCCACGCTTCAAAGGGACGTCGTAGCCCCAAAAATGTGGTTCGCATTACCGTAATGCCAGCACCACCAGAACCCGCTACTACATAACTGAGGTGAATGCGTTCTACAGAATCCAACTTCTCAAACCCCTGTAGCACCATGCTGTTAGAAATGCCAGGAAAAATGCCACTATTAACGATCGCTGTGATTCCCGCTGCCTCAGCCTCTGACTTACAGTCTAGTGCTTTCTGGGTAAAAGAGCGATGATCGCTAACATCGAGATAGTTGACGCCTAGTTCAATGCAGGTTTTGAGAACCCTAGCATCTCGGTAGTGAAAGGGACCTGCACAGTGGATAACTAAGTTGCAGGAAGCTATAGTATTCCTCAGTTTTTCCCGATCGTCCAAATCTATTACCACAAAATCCACTCGATCGCGCAATTTGGCACTAAGCGCCTTTACCACATCGACGTTACGACCAGTAATAGTAATTTCGGCATCAGTATGGGCAATGAGATCTTGCCCCACACTGCTACCAATTCGCCCTGTCCCCCCAAGAATTAAAACTCGATCTGCCATTGCTATCCCTACCGCTCTAACAAACCAAACAATTTAGCTAACACGCCCAGGAGCGCTACGAGCAAGCCCAATTAAGATACCACGACTGAGAAATTCTTGGTTATCCATACTCTTGCTGAGTCCATCTACTTTTTCCTCTATTGGGACTTGTCCTACCTTGAGGGCAACCAAATCATTCTGCCTTATCTCCGAGACTTCCTTACTCAGGCTACCTAACTTCTGTTCAAACTTGGCTAGCACTTCCTTTAAATCTGATTCGATCGTTACTGTCATCATTGGTTTTCCTCTTTTCCCATATTATCCCTAAGTCAAGCGTTGTTGTGCGATCGCTATAAAAGTATATCTCCAGTAGGTTGCAATAAACAATAATTGTGGTATACATTCGGTTCACCATTTTCCACAGGACTTACGCACTGCCCCTACCACCCGCTATATGTAGTGGCAGTGCGTAAGTCCTGTTCCAGCTAAATTAGCAGACCTTTGTACGGAAGACCCGAAGGTGTCCGCTACTCACTGCGATTTCGTTTGTTCTTTGCTACAGCTATTAATTGCCTCTTTTAACAACTCGCTGTCTCCAGCGCTGTCTCCAGGCCACCAGTCTTGCAATTCAATCAGTATTGGATATAAGGAACTATCTTCTATTTTTTGGGCTGCTTCAATAGGTAATCTACCAACACAGCCACTAGATAGTTCTTCGAACAAGGGCTTGATAACTCTGGAATCTTTTCTGTTTGCTAAACCTAGTAATGCTTCTCCACGGATTTCAGCTTGTTTATCTGTTTTACCTTTCTCATTTACTAAACGTTGAAATAAAGCATCTCGAATTGCTTGCGTATCAGTTTCTATCATGTCACCCAATCCAAAAGTTGCCCAATTTCTCACGTCCTCGTCCTCATCGTTAGATAATTCGATAAGTGTGTTTATTGCTAGTTCATCTTCTTGTCCTAACAGACCGCAAACAACACCATAACGTACATCAGCACAAGAGTAATTTTTAAATCTAGCTAATGGAGCAACTCCCCTACAGTCTTTTAGATGCGATAAGGCAATTCCAATGGAACTTAGAACATCTATATCTTCTTCGATTTCAAGCAGTTTAAGCATACTTATTACAGATTCATTAGGAAATGACCTTTCTGGTATTCCTAGCTGTCCTAATATGGCGACTCCCAACTCTCTAGAAGAGGGATTTTTGCTTTCACATAACCTTGACGCAGCCGTGAATACTTCATAACTGCCACGATATTGCAAAACCCACACAATGTCCCAATAAGCATCTTTATCCTTAAGGGACTTCCAAAGAAAAAAGTCTACCAATATTTTTTGTATTCCAGATGTCTCGCCTACCATTAAAAGGTATGATGCCTGCTCTACATAATCATTTGTTTCTTGAAGCTCCCTAAGAGCCAGTGCAAGTTCAATCAACTTTTCCGTGCTTCTGGAGTCATTTGTGTTGTATTTATTATGGGTTGATTTTGAGCTCATTTTCCACTAAGGGGTTGATTTTGAACAAAACTAAAGCTGACTATGTTGCATCGGATTTAAGGCAATAGACAATGGCTGAAAATAACATACAGTAAACGTTTTAAGCAAATTACAGCAATTGGTTATTTTATTCATTTTGTTCTAATTATTCTTGATTTTGGTCGGTGAAAATGGTAACCCCATATTAACCCATAAGTTCAAGAACTTCTAAACGAGAGATTCCCAATAGCCTGCCGGCTATCCCACTACTAATTTATCCATGTCTTAACAAGGTCATAATATAGGCTATCTTAGCCTGTTCCTCTGCTTGTGAATGGAGAGATTCCGAGATATTAATAGGTAAATCAAATTGTATAGTTATGGTCATAGTTTGGGGGTTGTGTAGAGTTCTTTAGCTCTTTGGACTGCCAGATACTAATATTTTACAGCAGATTTGGGACCGTAGGGTGATTTGATACATTACGCATTCCAGTGTTTTTCTTGGGAGAGGGGAGTAAGAGTCAGATTTTCTGCTCTTTCCCCCCTTCTCCCTTGATGGGAGAAGGGGTTGGGGGATGAG
>CASBRB010000203.1 GCA_949127975.1 Oscillatoriales cyanobacterium PMM_0019
GGTAAAATTGTAGTAAAATTGTAGGTTGGGTTGAGGAACGAAACCCAACGTTTTTTTAGCATATTTTCAGTCCGATTCAGAGGACTACCAAATGATTTAAATCCCTAGCGGTTCGTGGCAAATCCTGCAATATATTAATACTAAAAATGAGCGCGGTTTATTTAGGTGAATGTATCTCAGCAATGGTTGAGGGCTCTTTCGTACTTAATATGCTAAATCTTCAGGAAAATGCCAAAATAATAAAGCTCGAATTTCTTTCATTACTAAATTCTAAAAGCAAATCCACATCGTTTCAACAGGTTTAATTTGTTGTTAATTCCTTCAACTATACCCGAAAGAGCAGTATTGCTCCATAGAGCGCGTGTACCTGGTAATGTTGGGTTTCGTTCCTCAACCCAACCTACAACTAATCAATGAGCTGTCTCAGCAATGGTTGACTGAGGACTAAAGTCCTCACTACGAGCTTTTTTTAGGACTAAGGTAAAATTGTACTGGTCACAAATATAATAGGTTTATGAGCGATCGATGGACACTGGTAGGAAAAAAAGCACTGGTAACAGGGGCAACCAAAGGCATTGGTTTAGCTGTAGCTGAGGAATTGCTATCTCTGGGCGCAGAAGTGGCGATTGTGGCTCGGAACCCATCAACACTTGAGCAACAGCTTCAGGCATGGCAGCAGCTCGAAAAGCCCGCTTATGGCATAGCCGCCGATGTGACGACACCTGATGGGCGTCAGGCAATTTTAAACAAAGTTGGTGAAGCGCTAGGCGGCTTGGATATACTGGTGAACAACGTGGGAACCAACATTCGCAAAAAAACGTCAGAATACACGCTTGGTGAGTATGAATTTTTACTCCAAACTAACCTGACTTCAGTCTTTGAACTGTGCCGTATGACTTATCCTCTGCTGAAAAACGGTCAAAATAGCAGCATCGTCAACATTGGCTCTGTGGCGGGGCTAGTCACTGTCCTAACTGGTGCCCCCTACGCAATGACTAAAGCTGCTCTGACTCAGCTTACACGCTATTTAGCAGTTGAATGGGCACCAGATGGCATTCGGGTTAATGCGGTAGCACCTTGGTTCATTCGCACGCCACTAGCCCAACCTGTTTTAAGTAACCAAGAATTTTTAGATAGAGTTTGCTCACGTACCCCATTGGGAAGGGTAGGTGAGCCAGAAGAAGTAGCGGGGCTAGTTGCGTTTCTTTGTATGCCTATAGCTTCTTTCATCACTGGACAATGTATCGCGGTTGATGGAGGGTTTCTGGCTTTTGGTTTTTAAAGCCTGTTAGTTCATTCAGTTGATTAAAAAATCGTCTATAAAATCAAAGTGAGAATCAATCAATGTCACATAATCCCAGTAATGTTTCCTGTTTGCCTAAAATATGGATACTTTTTCTAGGTATTTTAGGAATAAATTCTTTAATCACTCTACCAGCTTTTGCTGAGCTTCAAATCCAAAAAAGGGGAGTGCCTACAACCTACCCGCCTAGCATACAAACCTACCCTTCACGCACGGGGATTCATCAGTCTGAGCAATACGTGACTTCTCCAGCCACAGGTATTATCCAACCCGGTACAACTATAAATAATCCGGTGATTATCATCAACACACCTGGAGTATATCAAACTCCTCAGGGTATTGTCGTCAACCCCGACGGGACGCTTATCTACCCAGATGGGACAATTTACAGACCTAACGGAACAGTGATTACCACCAACGGGACGATAATTAATAATCACGATCGTCATCTATGTAGCCCACGGCTTCCAGGAACCGCAGTCCGTTATAATGGGTCTTGCACCCCAATCCCAGGAGCAGGAGAGGCAGTTAAGGGATTTTAACATATAATTAGGTAAAGTTTAGTAACAGATACCCAAAATATACAGCACAGGTACCAACCCTATGTCTACCCCAAAATTTCCGATGCGACGGGTTTTGTCTATCATAGCCTTTACAGGTTGTTTGCTCAGCAGTGTGCCCGCCCTCACATGGGCACAGGGATTACCTGGATTAACCATCTTTAGTGGGGTCGAGCGTAAAGATGAACTGAACTACAAGTTAGATTATGGTAGGAGGGATATGTGGGATCGTTACCAACTGCGCATCCCTGCTAAAAAGCTGCAATTAGGAGTGTCCCAGTTTAAGATCGATTATCCAGATTACTACTCAGGCACTTTTGATACCAAGCAAATTCAGGTTCTAGTGAACGAAAAACCCCTGCCCCTGCAAGAGGTGAACTGGGATAAAAAAGGTCATTCCCTCCTGATTTCTCTCAAAAACCCAATTGAGGAAGCTAAAAAGGTGGATATAGTGTTAGATAACGTCAAAAATCCAGACTTTGGCGGCACTTACTATTTTAACTGTAGCATTATTAACCTTAAGGATGTCCCGTTACCCGCCTACATCGGTACTTGGATTATCACCATTGATTGACTTTTAGCTCCTGGTTCCTGAATCCTTTTGTGCTACTATAGGAAATTGCGGCTTTTTATCTAACCGGGAGCAATAGAGCCATGACTAAGCGTACTTTAAGCGGTACAAACCGTAAGCAAAGAAGGAAATCAGGGTTTCGAGCGCGGATGCGCACCAAAAATGGTCGTAAGGTAATTCAAGCGCGTCGCAAGAAGGGACGTTATCGGCTGGCAGTAGGCTGAGGGTGGTTAAAATCTTACTAGCAGCAAATTGTGGCTCTGTCTAAAGAGCATCGGCTCAAGCGCAGACAAGATTTTCAAGACGTCTACAAAAGTGGTCGTCGTCGCAGTAGCTCGAGCTTAACTCTGCGAGCTTTAAGGCAGCGCCAGAGTCCAGCTAACACCAAGGAAGTCAAGCTACGCAATAGTCCAAAAAATAAACCAGCCACCCGTTTTGGCATCTCCATTAGCCAAAAAGTCAGCAAAAAGGCCGTGGTGCGGAATCGCATCAAACGACAGTTGCGTGCGGCTATCCGCCATTTGCTGCCCAACATATCACCTGGTTGGCTGGTAGTGGTGGTGGTACACCCTCAAGCTAACCAGTGCGATTATGGACAATTTTTGCGAGAATTAGAGCAGTTGTTGGTAGAAGCCGAGGTGATAAATGGGCATTCGAGAGGAAGTCTTTTATGAGGGTGGACCCCACATTGGGGATTTAATCCTCAATATACTACTGGGATTCACTATTATCTGTTTGCCCTTGACTGTGGGTGCGATAGTTCGGGCTTTTTGGCTGCGCTACCGCATTACTAATCGCCGGGTATCAGTTACTGGTGGCTGGATGGGGCGCGATCGCACCGACATCATCTACACTGAAATCGTCCAGGTAAAAAAGGTGCCCCGTGGCATAGGACTCTGGGGCGACATGGTACTGACTCTCCGAGATGGCAGTCGTCTAGAACTACGCGCCTTGCCTAAGTTCCGGGAAATTTACGACTACATTGATGAAAAAGTGACGGCAAAAACTGGCAAGTCGATTAAAATCGCCAGCAACTAAAGTAGCCATAGCTTGTAGATTTTCGGTGCCAGGCAACTTCACCGATCGGCCCTAATTGCTTAACCTATCTATCGAGATTCGTTAGATTATAGTTATAAAAGTTTACAGCGCCTAGGTTGACTAAAAACTAATGGATTTTGGTGTCGGGTTTCTCTCCAATAACGTAATGCTGCCGATCCTGGATCTTCTTTACGGGATCGTACCCAGCTATGGTCTGGCCATCGTGGCGCTGACATTAGTCATCCGCTTGGCGCTCTTCCCGCTGGGTGCTAACTCAATTCGCAGCATGAGAAAGATGAAAGTCGTGCAACCGCTGATGCAAAAGCGGATGCAAGAAATTAAAGAGCGTAACAAAGACAATCCTACAAAGCAGCAGGAGGAAATGCTCCAAGTTCAAAAAGAATTTGGCAACCCCCTAGCTGGGTGTTTTCCATTGCTGCTGCAAATGCCAGTCCTGATTGCTCTGTTTGGCGTCTTGCGCGGCTCGCCGTTTGCTGATGTCACTTATCCAATTAGTCTGCAAATATTGCCGCAAGCACAACTGGAGCAAGTTCAGCCACAAGTTTATACAACACCACCGAAAAATATTTACACCAGCGAAGGTGTGCATTATCCAATTGTGGCTGTACTTCCGCCTGGGAACAACTTAGTGGTTGGGCAAAAAACCAAATTAGAATTTCAAGATGTTTCGGGTAAACCCCTGTCTGCCATCGTCAGCGAAGTCCCAGACGATAAGTTTATTCCTCACTGGAAAGTCATCTCAGGGCAAGAGCGAGTGCAGTTGAATGATGATGGTACCCTAGAAGCACTACAGCCTGGAAAGGTTACTATCCAAGGAATAGTTCCCGGATTAGCTACTGATAAAGGATTTCTCTTTATCAGCGCTCTAGGACGTGTGGGGGCTTTCGATCGAGACGGCACAGTCCATTGGGATATCGTTGGAATGGTGCTGTTTTTTGGCGTAAGTTTGTATTTTAACCAAATACTTGCAGGTCAAGGTACCAAGACTAGCAATCCTCAGCAGGACACGGTAAACAAAATCACTCCTCTGATTGTCTCCGGAGTGTTTTTTATATCGCCTCTACCTGCAGGGGTGTTAATGTACATGATCATTGCCAACATTATTCAAAGCTTCCAGACTTTTATTATCTCACGGGAACCATTGCCAGAAAATCTCCAGAAAATAGTGGAGATACAAGAAAAAGAAGAAAAAAAAGAAACAGGAAGACAGACACTTCCTTTTGAACGAAGTCGTTCTAAGAAAAAGGCGTCAAGTTAGTGGGATGGTTATGAGCAGCAGCACGATCGAGCGGGGTAAGCAGTGGATTGAAAAAATTCTGCAATTATCACGATTTCCCGCATCTGTTAATATAGAGCAGCCAGAAAGCTCTTCCCTAAATTCCCTAGAAGAACCAGCTTCCTACTGGTTAACTATCAACTCCAGCCTCTTGACGCCAGAACAAATTGATATCTTGATTGGTCCAGAAGGTGCTACGCTCGATGCTATCCAGTACCTAGCTAACACTATTCTCAATCTGCACCAAGTCCGGGAACAGCAAGCGTCATATACAGTTGAACTCAACGGCTACCGCAGTCGGCGTCAAGACGAACTTCGCGCTTTGGCAGAGTATGCAGCTGAGAACGTGCGCGAAACAGGCAAAGAATTTGAAATAAAATCTCTTTCTTCCGCTGAGCGGCGTCAAATTCATACATTTTTGCAGGATTGCGAAGATATAGAAACCTTCAGCCGTGGGCAGGAGCCAGACAGACGTCTAGTGGTACGCTTAAGGTAACATTGGGGGCAGATGGCAGTGGCGTGCTGAGTGTAAACAACTCACCGCCAACCCGCTCCCGGTAGTTTAGCTCCGGGATAACAAGGTGCGGCAGCGGTAGTCAAAATGATAGCTGAAATTTTTTAAGATGGAAGCCATAAACATACCTCAGTTAGCCAAGTCACTAGAGCAGAAAGAAGTAATTCAAGTTCAGGAATTTATCCCCGAACTAGAAACTTTAACTCCGGTGCGAGGGCGGATAGTAGTTAAACATCAGGGAAATTACCTGGAAGTTTCTGCCAAAGCAGAAACAATTATCACCCTCACCTGCAACCGATGCTTGCAACAGTACAATTACCGATTATCTCTCAAAACATCAGAATTAATCTGGTTAGATGAGCAAGCTTCTGTGCTAGACTCAGAACCACTTGAGCGAGAAATAGCGCTAGAAGATTTGGTAGAAACCCTGTCACCTCAAGGTTATTTTCAGCCCGATGTCTGGTTGTATGAACAACTATGTCTGGCAATTCCGCCAAAGCAGCTCTGTGATAATGAGTGTCCAGGGTTGCCCCTATCTGGCTCTGAGGCGAGCGTTACGTTGTCCGATCGCCGTTGGGATGCCCTGGAAGCTTTGAAAAACCAATTTTATAGCTAGTAATTAGTCGTTTTGACAATGGCATCTGAATTAAATATTTTTAACGCAAAGAGCGCAAAGGTTTACGCAAAGGAACGCAGAGGAAGCTAGGAGCTGAGCGCTCGCGCCGAAGTCTGCAATAATTCTGATGTAAGGGGGAAATGATATAACTTTTGACAAATGATAAAAAAATGAGCTTTAGTAACGAGTTTGAACTGCTCTTACGCGCCCGCTATCCCTTGATTTATATTCCCACTCTAGAAGAAGAGCGGGTAGAAGCGGCGATCGCACAATCTGCTAAAATTTTAGGCAACCGCGCCATCTATACTTGGGATTTTGTCGATGGCTACCAGGGCAACCCGAATGATGCTGGTTTTGGACGTCGCAATCCACTACAAGCTTTAGAATTGCTGGAAAAACTACCCGCCGAGGCTCCCGGAATTTTCATATTACGGGATTTTAACCGTTTTTTAGAAGATATCTCTATTTCTCGGAAACTGCGGAATTTGTCAAGGCGTCTCAAATCTCAACCTAAAAATATTGTCATACTATCGGCAATTATCTCCATACCACCTGATTTGAGCGAAGTGCTGACAATTTTGGAGTTTCCGCTGCCGAGGCCAGAAGAAATAAAGACTGAAATTGAACGTCTGTTAGCTGCCACCGGACAATCACTTACCAACAAGGTAATGGATGAACTGGTGCGTGCCTGCCAGGGACTAACTTTGGAGCGGATTCGCCGAGTCCTGGCAAGAGCTATAGCTACTCACGGGGAACTGCAACCTGCTGATGTCGATCTGGTGTTGTCAGAAAAACGTCAGACTATTCGCCAGACGCAAATTTTAGAATACTACTCAACTACTGAAAATATCTCCGATATTGGCGGTTTAGATAGTTTAAAAGACTGGCTGCTACTGCGGGGAGGTGCCTTTTCAGAACGGGCGCGACAATATGGGTTGCCATATCCTAGGGGCTTGCTGT
Source organism: Oscillatoriales cyanobacterium PMM_0019 (assembly GCA_949127975.1). Classification (GTDB taxonomy): domain Bacteria; phylum Cyanobacteriota; class Cyanobacteriia; order Cyanobacteriales; family CASBRB01; genus CASBRB01. The sequence goes on from CASBRB010000203.1 coordinate 6,860, forward strand.
TGGTAGGGATTCAAGGAACCGGAAAATCACTCACCGCTAAAGCTATAGCTCACCACTGGCACTTACCTTTGTTACGTCTCGATGTCGGGCGTCTCTTTGGTGGCTTAGTCGGAGAATCCGAATCCCGCACCAGACAGATGATCCAGTTGGCAGAAGCCTTAGCTCCCTGCATACTTTGGATTGATGAAATTGACAAAGCCTTTTCAGGAATCGACAGTAAAGGAGATGCTGGCACTACCAGTCGCGTCTTTGGTACCTTTATCACTTGGTTGGCAGAAAAAAAATCGCCCGTGTTTGTCGTTGCCACCGCCAATAATATTCAGGCTTTACCCCCGGAAATGTTACGGAAGGGGAGGTTTGATGAAATTTTCTTTGTTGGTTTGCCCGCTCAGGAGGAAAGGCGGGCTATTTTTGCTGTACACTTATCCAGGTTACGACCTCACAATTTAAAAAATTACGATTTAGACCGTTTAGCTTACGAAACACCAGACTTTTCTGGGGCAGAGATTGAAGAAACCTTGATTGAAGCAATGCACATCGGCTATAGCCAAAACCGAGATTTCACCAACGACGACATCCTGGAAGCTGCCAGCCAAATTGTGCCGCTAGCTCGAACAGCACAAGAGCAAATTCAGTTTCTGCAAAACTGGGCAGCCTCCGGTAAAGCCCGAATGGCGTCTAGACACAATCGTTTGAGCAATCGTATCCAGCCTCAACTTCAACAGCCCGAATCACAACTATGAGTTGGTCAGGTCTTGCCAAGTTTGTACTCGGTTTTCTCTTAGGTATTTTCATCTTAGTGGGCGCTAGTGCTGCCACTGGACTTTATTTTTTGGCTAAACTATCCGTACCTCCCCCCAAACCCATGTTTCCCGAGGAGAAGGAGCAATCGGTTACCAAGAAACAAAATACTGCTTTGGCTTCAAAGAAATTAATCTTGGCCTCCACCGCTAAACCAATTAAGACGCCAACTCCTCCAGTAACGCTAGAACCCGGAGCATACAAAGCTCGCGTCACTTGGCCAGACGGTTTGATTCTCAGGGCTAGCCCGAGTTTTGAATCCAATAATATTGGTGGCGTCTCATACAATCAGCAAGTAGTGGTTCTCCAAGACAGCGACGATAAACAATGGCAGAAAGTCCGCCTGCAAGATGATAATCAGGAAGGTTGGATAAAAGCTGGCAACATAGAGAGAGTTGATACACCTTAACCAGTCCGGGAATGGTGCTACCGTCAATTTATGGCAGAGCCCAAACGCAATTCGCCTGATCTATCAGGCGTCAAAAATTAAGTTTTATGGAGCAGTCAAAATGATCCGATGCCTAAATTCGAGGGGTTTAATTAAAAAAACTAACCGAAACAACCTCATTTTTAAGCCCTGGATTTATTCTCTATTGCTTACTGTCGTTGTCGCTTTCCTGGGAACGGCAAGTCAAGCTTTAGCCGAACTTCAGCAAGGAAGTAGTGGTACTGAAGTATACGCTCTCCAGCAGCGTTTGTGGACTCTACACTACCTGAGAATTCCTCCAGATGGAGTATTTGGCCCCATGACTAAACAGGCGCTGAGCAATTTTCAATTAGCTCGGGGATTGTCACCAGATGGAATTTACGGCATCCAAACTGAGATGGTATTAGATCAAGCATATCAGCAAGAATTAGCTCGCAGAAACCCAACAACACCAAGCCCAAGTTATAACCCCCTGCCGAACGAAGACACCAGTTCAATCCAACAACGCCTAAAAGCCAAAGGTTTCTACACGGGTGATATTGATGGTATAATGGGTTATTCAACTATAAACGCCATTAAGCAATTTCAGCAAGCTGTGCGTTTATACCAAAATGGTCTGGTTGATGCAGAAACTAGGCGTCTCTTATTTAGTGATGATACCAACTCCGGTCAAGTAAGCAAAGGTCGTTACTCGGTCATCATCCCAGGAAATCAGGATATGCTAAGCAAAGTAAAACCGTTTGTGAATACTGCTGTTTTGGATCAGTCGGCTTTGGGTTTCTATGTGGATGCTGGAGACTTTATCGATCGCTCCCCTGCTGAGGAACGAGCCCGGATGTTACAAAGCCACGGATTTGATGCACGGGTGGAATTTCGATAATCTATCGTCTAAACTAACTATTTAGACATTGGCATGGAAAACTATGGAATCTCTAGCCTACATACATCTGGCATTAAACTACGAAGCAGAATTAGAAGGTTCTGCCCCTGTAGTGAGGAAGTTCAAACTTTTTGCGGGACTCAACTGGCGGAATCTACCGGGGAAAGCCTGTATTTGTCTGCTATCGCTGGCTGTTGCCTTAGGCATTTCTAGTATTGCCACCTCCGCTATGGCAACAATTCAGATGGGTTCCCAAGGTTCAGAAGTAACTGCTCTCCAGCAGCATTTACGGCAGTTGGGCTACTTCAAGGAACGTGTAACGGGTAATTTTGACGCCTCAACTACCGAAGCAGTCATCCGCTTTCAGAAAGATCGAGGATTGGCACCGGATGGCATAGTTGGGACAAAAACTGCAGCAGCATTGGATGAGCAACTAAGCCAAAACTCTGAGAGTAGCGTCACCTCCAGCGTTGCAGCTAACCCAACCAGCGATAATGCCAGCACTATACTGGAACTAGGATCGATCGGCCCAGAAGTCAGAAATATTCAGCAAAGTTTGAAACAAGCTGGCCTCTATAATGGTCCCCTAGATGGGGTCTTCAATGCTGCAACTGAAGTAGCTGTCAGGCAGTTCCAGCAAGCTAAGAAACTTACTGTTGATGGGATTGTAGGACCGCGCACTTTGGCGTTGTTACCTGGTGTCACTCAGCAGTCTGCCAGCTTACCCCTAAGGCGTGTTGAAAATAGTCGCTTGTTTGCCAAAACTCCCCGAGACCCACAAGTGGAAGCACTCCAGCGGCGTTTGCAGCAGCTAGGCTACTATCACGGTGGGATCAGCGGCTATTTAAATGCCGAAACCAAACAAGCCGTGAGCCAGTTCCAGCGAGCTCAAAGCTTGGAGCGTAATGGTATCCTTGGTTCAAACACATTGACAGCTTTGGCTACGGCTGATAGTCGGAATAGTGTACAAGCTTTGCAAAAGCGTTTGCAAGAAAGTGGGTTTTATGCTGGTCCTATAGATGGTGTTTTAACGTCTCAAACCAAAGCCGCGATCGTTGCTGCCCAGCAAGCGTATAGGCTACCGTAAACTTTAGAAATAGCTATGGAAGGGCGGGCACGGGGGCACCGCCCCTACAATTGAATTCTGAATTTTAGCGGAATATTAATATTGGGCAGGCAGACGCACTACGAATAAACTGCCCTTACCCACCTCAGACTGCACCTCAATTGTACCCTGATGAGCTTCTACAATCCGGCGAGATAGATGCAGCCCTAAACCTGAGCCAGAGCGTTTGTGGGAACCTGTCCGAAACCGCTCAAACAGCAGCGCTTGATCTTCTGGGGTAATACCTGGACCAGTATCTGACACTTCAACAATTACCCAAGAACCGCTAGAATTATTAGTGGGAATAGAATCTTTTAGACGTACTCCTATTGAACCTCGCTCTGTGAACTTGATCGCGTTTCCAATTAAATTGGTGAAAACCCGATGGAGTTCTAAGCGATCGCCCATTACTTTGCTAACCACCTGGTCTTGACTTTGCAAGTAAATAGACAGGTTTTTCTCATCAGCTAAGGGTTTCACTTCTTGGACAATTTCTTCGAGCAGTCCTCGGAGTTCCACAGGAGAAAAAATCAGCGTCTTCCGGCCTGCTTCATAGCGGTAGACTTCTAGCAATGTATTCACCATTGCCAGCAAGTTGCGGTTGCTGCGAGCCATTGTGGTGATGGCTTCTTTCATCGGTGGTGACTGTTCTCCCAAGGCTCCCTGCTGGAATAACATTAACATCCGATCGGCTGCCACTAGGGGCGTCCGCAAATCGTGGGTGAGGCGGGATACAAAGTCTTCTCGTTCGCGGGCGATCGTGTCACGTTCATCTACGCTATGCTTTAGTCGCAGGAGCGATCGCACTCGCGCTAGCAGTTCATCTACTTCCACTGGCTTGCGAATAAAATCATCTGCACCAGTATCCAGTCCCTGCACTACACTAGGCTGATCGTAGGCAGTAATCAGTAAAATTGGTATAAATGGCAACTGTTTATTTTTACGGATTCGCTGGGTAACTTCATAGCCATCCATCCCCGGCATCATCACATCCAATAACACCAAATCCGGTGGAGATTGTTCTATGTTATTCATAGCCAGACGACCATCCTCCGCCAGACTGATATTATATCCCTCTTCTTCCAAAATGGTTTGCACCAGGAATAAGTTATCAGGAGAATCATCGACAACGAGGATACGGTCAGTTTTAGGAGATGGATTCCGCAGCGACTGATTCATGAAAACTGTAGAATTAATCATCTAGACTTAATACGATTTTATTACGTGTAGTATTATCAGGAAGCTTTTTACATTGTTTCATAAAAAAAGCTTATTGCACCTCATCCTCTCGAAGGATATTACAAATCTCGCCTAGCTCCGCCCTTCAGAGCATGCAGCAGTCGCGGGTGCGATCGTCAGTGCTAGGCTAGGCGTATCACTACGCCTGGAGGACAACGCCAAAATGTCTAACTATTCTAGCCTAACATCAGAGATTATCCAAGAGACAAAAGCTCGCGATCGGGCACAGCCTTTAATTAATGATAAATGTGAATCTCAGTTTTTTTTTCACCCACACCCTACTGTGAAGGTATGTCTATTTTTTCATGGGATTACTGCCACACCAGAACAGTTTTTACCAATAGGAGAAGCTTTTTTTCAAGCGGGTTACAACGTCTTGATTCCTTTGTTGCCGGGGCATGGTGTGGCAGGCAATTGGAACCATTCTAACCCTCCTCCTTTGCCGAAAGATGAGCAGGTTTATAAACAGTTTGCGCTGCAATGGTTACAACAAGTTCAAGAATTGGGTGAACAAGTAATCGTGGGAGGGCTATCTGGTGGCAGTACACTGGCAGCATGGCTAGCGCTAGAGCGCCCTGAAGAAATTTACCGGGCGTTGGTGTGTGCCCCTTATTTGAGTGCCACCAATAAATTGGTGGATTTGATAGTACAGAATTTGGATTTTTACTTTCAGTGGAAGAGAAAACCAGGAATAGTGGGTTTTGGCTATGACGGCTTTGAACTGCCAGCAATGCGAGTATTTTTCGATATGGGACAGGATGTGATTAAACGAGCTGAAAAAAGGGTTGCTGCGCCGATGTTGGTATTGTCGAGTGAGAGCGATCGAGCAGTTGGCAAGGAGGATCATAAAGCTTTGTTTGAGGAGGCAGTAAAACTGCAACCTAAAACCTGGTATTACTGTTTTAGCCGCGCTTTAGATGTGGGTCACAATATGATGACCAAAGCTGAGGGGAATGAACACGTTGACTTAGTGATTGCCATAACAAAAGCTTATGTCGAAAGTGATTTAACTTGGGCTGAAGTTATGGAAATGGGCTTAAGGCTTAAGCAGGGTAACACCTTCAACACCATAGTTAATGACCTCAATCTCAGTCAGCGGATTTCTCCTGATATGAACACAATGATGGAAATTGCCACCAACTAAACCTAGGAATCTTACAGCGGGAAAGGAGTAAAACAGATACATCCTTCAATCTTCAATTTGATAGGATTTTTTTGCTAACTTTTTCCTGAAGGCTTTTTCCTGATGGCCGAAACTGCGCCAAACGTGCCAACTGCTAGCAAACCTAATGTAAAAGTAGGTTCGGGAATAGCAGTTGCCGTTAAACTCACATCATCAATATCAACATCACCGCCAGGACCGCTATTTAGGTTGGTTATTCGGATTTGGAGGGGCTTTCCTAAGTTAGGATCGTTGGCTAAAGCTGTATAAGATACTACTGACGTTCCAAAATAGCCATTTGGTATACTGAGGATGTTATTGTCGGTGGCAATTACATTTACTCCAGCTAATAGGTCTACCCGATAGCCAGGAAACCCGATATGGCTAAAGGTCAGGCCATGAGCAGAGTAGGATTGGGGACTCCCAATGCTCATTTTCAAGACATAATTTGTGTTAGCTTTTAACGTGTCTGTAAGTGTTTGGCTTATACCAGCAACACCTTTTCCAGGTCCAACCTGGTTGGCAGGAATAGCAATATATCCATATTGATTTCCCGATATGGGAACATTATATGCGCCGGGATTAGCCTCTACACCAACAGATGCTTGAGTATAATTGACAGCCTGAGCAAGTAAGCCATTTGGATCGTATAGTTGCCAACCAGTAATCGGGGGGTTTGTATTTGGATTCGTCTGGGAGCTAATAAAATTAAAAGGAACAACAGGACTTTCAAATACTGGATTTTGAATTGTCAGCGATACTGATCGAGCTTTCGGTACCTGAATCAATACAGGACTAGATATGGCAACAGTGGTTACTGCAAAAGTAAAAATTGGTTTGAAGATATTTTTCATGACTGAGCGTATTCCTCTTCCTATGGTGGGTTAGCTTTAAGTAAGCATACTTTGTACTTCTTGTCAACTCCTTTTACTGGACTGGCGCTCTAGGCAGCCTTACGCACGAGCCGCACTTTTGTGCGTCAGGCTTTACTACCAACATGGTTTTTCGGAGCGGCAATCAACTGGACATCACATGAGCAACAGAACGAGCTAGGTTTGCAGGCTGCATCGCATCAAGAGCTGCTGTTGGTTCGTAGCCGCAGTGAACCATGCAATCTGCACACTTGGGATTACCGCTAGCTCTACCGTATTGGCTCCAGTCGGTTTTTTCTATCAGTTCCTTAAAGGTGGTGTAGTGCCCTTCATTAAGAAGATAGCAGGGCTTTTGCCAACCGAGAACGCTGTAAGAAGGGCTACCCCAAGGACTGCATTCGTAGTCTTTTTCACCCGTGAGGAAATCTAAAAATAACGGATTGTGGTTGAAATTCCAGTTTTTTTGACCTGAAGAGGAGGGGGCGAGAATTTCCCGAAATAGGGCGCGTGTCTGTTCCCGTTTCAGGAAATGATCTTGATCCGGTGCCCATTCGTAACTGTAACCTGGAGAAATCATCATCCCATCAATATTTAGGGTACTCAGGAAATCAAAGAATTCTTGCATTTCCTTGGGATCGGCCCCTTGAAAAATAGTAGAGTTAGTGGTAACGCGAAATCCCCTAGCTTTAGCAGCCTGAATTGCCTTAACTGCAATGTCGAAAACCCCCTGGCGATCGACACACTTATCGTGTTGCTCCTTTAAACCATCCAGGTGTATACTAAATGTTAGGTAAGGAGAGGGTTTAAATTTATCCAGGCTCTTTTCTAGTAACAATCCATTCGTACAGAGATAGACGAATTTTTTGCGCTCTACCAATCCCTTAACGATCGCATCAATCTGAGGATGCAATAAAGGTTCTCCCCCAGGAATGGAAACAATAGGCGCACCGCACTCTTCGGCTGCTGCAAAGCATTGTTCTGGGGTTAAGTTTTGTTTTAATACATTCGTCGGGTGCTGGATTTTGCCACAACCAGGACAAGCCAAGTTGCACCTAAACAAGGGTTCCAGCATCAACACTAGCGGGAAACGTTTGCGTCCTTTAAGGCGCTGATTAATTAAATACATCCCTACTGATAGGGCTTGTTGCCATTGAATCGCCATAAATTTCTTTACCTGTAAATAGAAAATACTGTGATTAGTTTTTCTTAAACAGGACTTACGCACACTGGGCATATATAGGGGCAACCACAGGGGGATTGCCCCTACGAACCGCTATATATAGAGGCAGTGCGTAAGTCCTGTTAAAGCCCGCCTTCGCGGGCTTTGACTGCGCGATCCCACCCTTTAAGGTATGGGCGATTGGGGGGTTGTACTTCAAGATTGAGTAACCTGCTCCGACGAAGTATGGGAGGCAGCTCGATTATGGCGTTCTTTGAGGTAAGAGAAAAACTCCTTGCCCTCACGCAGACGACGCACGAACATTTGACGATTGGTGAGCATTTCCCCTACTATGGGTAGAATCGCCTGGGGGCGGAAATAGAATTGGCGGTACAACCGCTCAACTGCGTCTTCAATCTCAGCGCTCGATAGGTTCGGGTATTCCAACGTAGACATTTGAATTCCCGAACTCGCCACCATAGATTGGTTGGTAAACCAGCCGTTAGCCTGAGCCTGTTCGTAAAGTTCCGTGCCTGGATAAGGGGCAGCGATCGAAACTTGGATGGTGTGCGGGCTAATTTCGCAAGCGAAGCGGATAGTCTCTTCGATGGTTTCGCGCGTTTCTACAGGCAAGCCGATAATAAACGTGCCGTGTACAGTGATGCCCAGTCGGCGGCAGTTCTTCATAAATTCCCGCGCCACTTCCAGCTTAATGCCCTTCTTAATCCGGTTGAGAATTTCTTGGTTACCAGACTCGAAGCCAACCAGCAATAGGCGCAAACCATTGTCGCGTAGTTGCTTGAGGGTATCATAGTCTAAATTGGCGCGGGCATTGCAACTCCAGGTAAGTTTGAGCCGCTTGAGGTGTTCGCTGATGGCGATCGCTCTGTGGCGATCTATAGTAAAGGTATCATCATCAAACATATATTCCTGCACCTTGTCGCCAAAGATGGCTTTGGCTTCTGCCATCTCCCGCCCAACTGCTTCCGGGCTTTTAGTGCGGTAATTGTGACCCCCAATAGTTTGGGGCCACAGGCAGAAAGTACATTTTGCCGGACAGCCGCGCCCAGTGTAAAATGATATGTAGGGGTGCAGCAGATAACCTATGTAATATTTCGTAATATCTAGGTCACGGGCATAAATCGGCAAAACGCTCGGCATTGAGTCCCAGTCGTGGATCAATTCCCTGTCTGGGTTATGTACCACTTTGCCGTTATCATCACGATAGCTCAGACCTTTGATTTGTTCCCAAGGTTTACCTTCGGCTACTTCCAAGCAAGTATAGTCGAATTCGTGCCGACACACAAAGTCAATTACTGGGTTTTCATTCAAGGTCTGTTCTGGCAGTATAGCGACGTGTGCCCCAATGAAGCCTATTTCCACATGAGGATTTTGAGCCTCAATAGATAAAGCACACTTGACGTCATTAGCCAGAGACGGCGTACTGGTATGCATAATGATTAGTTCATAATCTTTAGCAATTTCCAGTACATCTTCCACAGTTTGACCGTGTGGCGGGGCATCTACCAGTTTACTACCTGGGACGAGGGCGGCGGGTTGAGCCAGCCACGTAGGATACCAGAAAGACGTAATTTCGCGTTTTGCCTGGTAGCGGGAACCTGCACCACCATCAAATCCATCAAATGATGGTGGACTGAGAAACAAAGTTTTCTTCAAGAACACTCCTCCTTATCTAAACTTGATTGACTACTAGCTGGCGTTTTTGTTCATCCCAATCAATGGTTCGATGAGTGCAACTACATCAGCACGACTGAGTTTACCTTTGCCAAGAGCAAGCGCGTTAAGGGTGCCATGAGCCAACGTCAGCGGAATTTGGCAAAATTCTAGCGCCGGGCCCTTAGGTAGAGCTTTGATGTAGGAGTTGGCAAGCATGAGGTTTTGACGAGCATACTGGTGCATCTTCTCAGCACTCCACCCAACTGGAAAGAAATTTACCCCACGAACCAAATCTTCATGGTGGTTGCGGAGAATGTTGACAGCTTGTAAACCCCTACCAAACCCTAGAGCCTGGGCACGGTTAGTCTGGGTGCCATCGTACCAAGCCCACAAATCCGAGAGTAACAAGCCTACAGCACCGGCAACTCCAAAGGTATAACGATTTAAATCAGCTTCTGTCTGAATGTCCCAGTTGTTGTCAGCCCAGTAAGCCATCCGTTCTGCCATTGCTGCCGTAGCATCCCAGATGCGAGGCGCAATGGTTTCGGGTGCCAGTAATGCCCATTCTCCAATGCGACTAGATACCTCTGGTAACACATCCTGTTGTATAATTAATTCCACCCCCAAATGCCCAAGACTATCCTCCTCAACTGCTGCCTGTAATGTCAAGCTAATGGTGCGCAGCAGTTGAGCCTTGGTGGAATTATCCAGTTGTGGATGATCTTCAATTTCATCAATGGCACGCATACACAAGTATGCTGCGGCGACAGCTTCTTGCAGTCCTAGCGGCAAGCGACTAATAGGAATGTAAAAAGTCCGGCTAGTTTTTTTGAGAATTTCTAAGGCATCTCTACGCAAATCCATCGATTGAGATTCTCCCAGATTTTAAGTAGCTGTCGTTTTTTTACGAAGCATAATTTAGAGACTAAAACCCTTAGCTAGCTGTTCCCGATGTACCAATTCAGTAGCGTCTAGCTTCCGGGCTTGTCCAAAAATAATATCCTACCCTAAGCTGGGAAAATAGAGCAATCTGGCCAGAATTTTTGGGTCTAGCCCTAATCCATCGCCCAGTCGCTCCCTAGGAGATTTCCCAGCATCAAGAGACAGAAATGAGCGTATGATACCATCAAACTGGTTTTGTATTACAATTTAACCGTATAATTTTTTAGCAATCTTATAGTTACCCGCTCGCACCGATTAAAATAGGGAGCATCCCATTTTTGCAAGAATATTGTCAACACTGGAGCACCGGGAAGCACCGGGGAGCAGAGAAAAATACGCCAGTGGACGTGCAATTTTGGGATGCTCCCTTAAAATAATCACGATCTCCCCCCACCGCATCAACGTCACCTGCTCGTGTAGGACAATCTCAGCCAGGATAGCCGTAAATACATAGGCGGCACCGCCACGTACTGGCACTTAAGCATAGAACCTAAACGCACGGGTGGGTTAGCTCTCTTGGCGTCACCCACCATCCACACAGCGGTGTGCGTGCTACAGTACTGTGGTTAAAGGCGGCAACCTAGTGGCGATCACGCCTAATTATACCACATTAAAAGCATAAATCAGCAATATTATCCCATTACGCAACAACTTTTATCAATTATATAACAAACTTAACATTTTTACACTTAAATTTATAATAAATAAGGATTATACTCTCTTATAATACCGATTAAAACTTTTGATTGTTGATAATCATGCTAAATATTCCCTTAGATATTTTTAGCTTCCCCCTGATTGTGGCTATGATTGGATATATGTGGTGGTTAAATAAAAAAGAATTGTTTCAGCGTGAAGCACATCGATTGTATATCATCGCTGGCTTGCTCTTAGTCGCCCTATGCAACATCGCGGCTCTGACTGCTTTTAGGGATACTGCTGGTATAACCTGGATAGAAAGGATAGCTGAGATGCTGGTGGGGTATATTTTTCTTGTTGTAGGGTTTGGAACCAACCGATCGCTTCTGGCTCTGCTGGGCCAAAACAAAGGTATTTTAAAATTTCAGTTTCAGGATTGTAATGTTGCACTGCAAGAAGCTAATCTACAACTTGAACAACAACTTGAAAAAAATTACCAGGTATTAGAAGAATTAAAAATTAGCAAACAGCAATTTAAAATGTTGCTAGATTTAATCCCGCTACCCGTCATTATTACCGATATTGATATCAAAAAAAACTTATTCAATAACGATTTTATAGAAGCGTATTTTTCCAACGAAAGATCTGAATGTATTTTAGATATTTTTCACAGTTTACAGTCAATCGATTATGTATTGAATACACTGGAAAAACAAGGATATCTAAGTAATTATGAAACTAAGCTAAAAAAA
>CASBRB010000204.1 GCA_949127975.1 Oscillatoriales cyanobacterium PMM_0019
ACTGCACTTACAGGGAGGCAACTACTTCAAAAAGTAAAAGAACTCTCCCACCTGCCCAGGCGCGAGACAGCAAAACAGTGTGGCTATTACACTTCACCTAAAAGTGGCGCTTCTCGTGTCAACCTGACAGATTTTTATGATGCTGTGCTAGAAGCCAGGGGTATTGACCTAGATCCAGAAAAATCAAAAGATGGTCGGGGTCGAGAGGCAAGCTATCACGTCAGCGTCCACAAAAATGGTCAAATTGTTATTGGTTCAACCTACACTGAGGCAATGGGATTAAAGCCTGGTGATGAGTTTGAAATCAAACTCGGGTACAAGCACATTCACCTGATTCAGCTCGACAGCGATAAAAACAATGCTGCGGCGGAAGAAGATGAAGCCGAGTGAGAGTAAGTAGCTCGATAGCGGCTTTGGCGCTAAAAAGAAGATTGTAAATTATCCATCTGCTGTCTAAAGTTAGGTGAAGATGGATCTTACAGTTAAATGATGCTTTTTGAGCAAATACGTGATGGCTTGTTGTCGTTAATTGTGGCGTCTACAGCCTCTAAGAGCGCAGTCGGCGTCGCTGCCCCTGTCAAAGCGATCGCTTTTTTCATCTCCTGGGCAGTTTTGTGGTTGCCAATAGCAATTCCCTTGGCAATCCTGCTGCGTTGGCGTCCCCCTCAACCCTTGACACCACAGCAAAAGCTGCCTTTATTAGGTTCGCTATACCTGCTCGCCCCCCTGATTGTGTGGGGGGCCTCTTCCGTTGAAGGGGTATCTTTTTCAGATTATGGTGTCCAAACGTCGCATCTGGAGTTTATAGTGCTATCCCTAGGACTGGGCGTCGGCTTGGCTATCCTGGGGTTGGCATTAGTGTTTGCCATCGAAGTGAGACTGGGTTGGGCTGATTGGCATCAGGAAAATATCGGGCGTCTCGGTTCGATATTTCTGCCAGTGTTGTTGTTGGGATTGTGGATTGGTGGCACGGAGGAGTTAGTATTTCGGGGGTTCCTGTTTAATGAACTTCAGCGGGATTACTCAACCTGGTTAGCGGCTGCGATCGCTAGTTTGATTTTTGCTATCTTACACTTGGTCTGGGAACTTAATGAAACGTTACCCCAAATTCCAGGACTGTGGCTGATGGGGATGATACTAACCCTGGCACGCTGGGTAGATGGTGGCAGTTTAGCTTTAGCCTGGGGACTCCACGCTGGGTGGATTTGGGGTTTGACTTGCTTGGATACAGCACAGTTAATCAGCTACACTGACAAAAGCCCAAACTGGATTACGGGAATCGCAGCCAAACCCTTAGCTGGTATTATGGGTATTCTCTGTTTAGTGGGAACTGGATTGGTTATTTTGGCGCTGTCACCTAACGCCTAAAGGTCTCAGTACTGTAGCACTGCCTCTACATATAGCGGTTTACCCTGAGCGCAGTCGAAGGGTTCGTAGGGGCAATCCCCCTGTGGTTGCCCCTACATATGCCCAGGCTGCGTAAGTCCTAGGCATGAGAGTTGGCAGGCTCTGCCTGCCATATCCGGAAAGCTTGCCTAGAATAGAGAGGAAAAAATTTCTAGCCGTCTTTAATACTATGTCTTCTCCACTTTCTCCTATACCAGCAAAACCGAATTTAGAGAAACTGCATCATCTTCGCAGGCTGAGTCACCTGTGGGATAACTCTTTGAAAATTCCCGGGATTAACTTTCGGGTTGGGCTAGAAGCCATTGTAGGATTGCTGCCTATAGGAGGAGATATTTTGGGAATGATCTTCTCAACTTATATCTTAGTACAGGCAGTGCAGTTGGGGCTACCAAAAATAACTTTACTACGAATGGTATTAAATATTCTCATAGATGGCGTAGTTGGTTCTATCCCCATTTTAGGAGACTTATTTGATAGTACCTGGAAAGCTAATACCAAAAACGTTAATCTGCTAGAAGCTCATTTGCTTTCACCTCAATCAAGTCACCAAGCAGATGAATGGTTTTTCATGCTGCTGTTGGCTGTAGTGTTGCTAGTCATCCTTGTTCTGATTATCATCTGCGTTATAATTATCAGACTGCTTTTGAAAGTTATGGGCATCTGAATAAATAGACAGCAGGATGTTAGCAGCGGAACTCGTCGTCCCTGCGCTACGTCATTAAACCAGGACTTACGCATAGACCCTATTCGTAGTAATTGTAGGTTGGGTTGAGGAACGAAACCCAACATCACCAGTGTTAAGGTGGGTTTATGTTGGGTAACGCTTACGCTCAACCCAACCTACAGCGACTAGAATGGATGTCAGTACTGTAGCATACACCCTATTCGTAGGGTGGGTTAGTTCAAGCGCGTCACCCACCATCCACACAGCGGTGTGCGTAAGTCCTGTACTGTAATAAAGGAAGATGTACCAATGCAATACAGGCGCTTTTTAAAGAAGATTTCGATTGCTTGTTTAGGATTATTAATATTGAATGGTATGTTTGCCTCACAAGCTTTTGCAGGGCGTTATGTGCTGGATCAAAATCCTACAACAATCCAGCGTTATTTTGGTCGTCCTATATCTGTAGATGGAAATATTAGAACTTATTCTTCAGTCCGTTTACGGCGTATCTTTCCTGATTTGCCAAAAGATGCCAAATTTCAAATTGAATTTGATTCAAACAAAACTAAAAGGATTATGCTGGGGGTAAACGCCCCAGAGGGTGAGAGTTTTACCTACGATCCGGCTAAATTCTTTACTTATGTTTTTGGCTACGAACCACCTATTTATAAAGAAATACCTCTTCCTTGGGGTGGAGGTGGTCATGAAGGTTTTCGGGATAATAAAGCTTGTTTAGGAGATGGAGTAGGCACTTCCTATATGACATATCGTCTTGGCGACGATAATATTTCATTGTACTATGACCCTGCTTGTGAGCCGCCTTACGACCAAGTTCCTTCCAACTAATCCAAGGTTTTCGCTCAGTTACGAAGCTACAGTACTGTAGCAGACTGGGCATATATAGCAAGTCTAAATCATTTATAAAAATACCCTCACCCCCAACCCCTCTCCCAAAGGGGGAGAGGGGAGTAAGAAAATTTTACATCTCAAATGGAATTGCTATATAGGGGCAACCACAGGGGATTGCCCCTACGAAACCTTCGACTGCGCGATAGCTGAGCGAAGTCGAAGCTCAGGGTAAACCGCTATATGTAGAGGCAGTGCTACAGTACTGAGCTTCAAAAGTTAAAAACCGGGTTTCTGGACTCCTAGCTGAACAGTTGCCCAATGCGCTTTAATATCTTGAGGACAGTATACAAGTCATCCCCCCGATCGAGCGAGAATAGATATGACATAGCATACTTTGGTATACCTTGTTTAGCGAGTTTCAAAAATCTAAACTCACTGCCATTGGTAATAAATCCTAATGCCGGGTTTTCTGGATGAGGATTACTCAGCATATAAGCTAATGCTTGCGGTATAGCTGGCTCTAGGGAAAACTTTGCCCTTTTCGCCTCAACTACAGTTACCCAAAACTGAGCGTGAAACACCAGGATGTCAATACGTCCCGTCACTATAGTTCCATCATACTCAGATGTAATTCTCACCTCCTTCTCGGCACAGATGTAAAAGGGCGGACGATAAAAACCTGCTAGTCTCAACAACGGCGACAGCACTACCATTTTAACGAGCGGTTCCAGCATCGGGTACTCGGACAAGTGAAGATAGTCGCCCTTTACTTCATCTAGAAGTTGCTTTTCTA
Organism: Oscillatoriales cyanobacterium PMM_0019; assembly: GCA_949127975.1. Classification (GTDB taxonomy): domain Bacteria; phylum Cyanobacteriota; class Cyanobacteriia; order Cyanobacteriales; family CASBRB01; genus CASBRB01. The sequence goes on from CASBRB010000204.1 coordinate 3,714, forward strand.
AATCTGTGAGTTCATGTAAATCATCTTGCCACTCTCGAAAGAATTGCTCGTCATCAGTACGTTCTAAGCCAAATTTTTCTATTACGTCGTGCAGAGCGAGATTTTGGGCTGGGATTGTTTGCACCATAACTTTATCTACCATTGGTATAATTTATTGCTGTTATAATTGTTACCGGATTGAGAGGACAAAAGCGAGTTAGCTGCCCCACTGGCACAGAACGCGATAACTGCACTTGCAATAAACGGGTTTCCCAACCGTGAGATCGCATCCAGCCCAAAGCAGTATTTAAATGTTCCACAGTAGCCAGCGCTAGCACTAAAATTCCTAGTGGAGCTAGCTTACTTCCACAGGTGTCTAAAATTTCACTTAAATTACCTCCACTGCCACCAATAAAAATGCGGTGTGGTGTCGGTAAGTTATGTAAAATTTCTGGTGCATTGCCGTGAATAGAAATAACGTTTTTAACTTGGAAGCGTTGGCAGTTTTGTTCTATTAAAGTTGTACCAGCAGAGGTTTTTTCTATGGCATATACATAAGATGTCGGACATAACCGAGCAATTTCAATTGCTACTGAGCCTGTGCCTGCCCCAATATCCCAAATAATTTGTCCTGGCAAAAGTGCCAGTTCTCCTAAAATTAGAATACGCACTTCCCGCTTAGTCATCAAGCCTGGCCGATCGCTAAAACTCAAAAAAGCCCCATCCGGTAAACCTAACACTGGCTGTAGGTGTTCGTTCTCCTTCTCAGACTGACGCAGTAATACCACTACATTCAACGCAGCAAAAACCTGCTCGCATAAGGCATCAACAGGTATTAATTGCACCCGTTCCTCAGTGCCTCCCAAATCCTCACATACCCAGAACTGGTAATAGCTAGGTAAATCTAATCCTAGGTAAAGACGAGCGATCGCACTAGGGGTATTTTTAGTATCTGTCAGCACCGCTATTTTCTCCACACCCTGTTGCAGTGCCTGAATTAATTCATCACAGGAGCGCCCATGTACGCTGATAACACGGGCATCGTGCCAAGAAACTTTAATCCTACTGAAGGCAAGCTGAATTGAACTCAGATGGGGGTGGAAAGTTAGCTGCTCTGGGGGCAGTTCCGCTAGCAGCAACCTTCCTAGTCCAAAAAATAGCGGATCTCCAGAAACCAAAACTATAATTATACCATCACCCGTAGACAAGCGACGACGAATTTCTGCGATCGCCTCTGTAAAATCTCCCAGTACCCAACGTTGGGATGGGTGGTTGGGAAAATAGCTCAGATGGCGATCGCTCCCCACTAACAGTGTTGCTTGCTCCACCAGCCGCCGCAGGTTCTCACTCAGCCCTGCTGCCCCATTTAAGCCAATTCCAACCACATGTACCAGGGTCATAACCTAAATATTGCACGAAAATTATGTAGCTGTAGGTTGGGTTGAGCGATAGCGAAACCCAACATAAACAGGCTTACGCACTACCTCTACATAGTTCCTAGGGGCAACCACAGGGGATTGCCCTATATATGCCCAGTCTGTGCAAGTCCTGGTAATGTTGGGTTTCGTTCCTCAACCCAACCTACAATTACTGCTGGGGTTTTAACTTTCTTGACTTGCTTCCCAAGCTAAGATAATCAGAGCATTGACAATTGCAGCAGCAACAGGTGAGCCGCCCTTACGACCAGAAACAAGAATCTGAGAAACTGGTGTTTGAGCCAGTGCTGCTTTTGATTCCAGCACCGAGACAAATCCAACTGGCGCTCCTATTACCAAAGCTGGCTTTACTGGTGCCGAGGGCAACTCTGCACAAAGAGCAAGCAAAGCTGTGGGAGCATTGCCAATAGCAAAAATAGCGTCGGGATATAATTGCCAGCATTGCAGTAATCCAGTTTCTGTTCGTGTCTTTCCAGGAGGTGCCACTGGTACTTGTTCTACCGCAGCAACTAACTCATTGCCAAAGGTTTGAGCTACTAAGCTGGCAACTCCCTGTTTCACCATACCGACATCTGTCACAATGGGTACGCGACGACCCAGAGCTGCGATCGCACTAGCGATCGCTCCTGGGCTAAACTTAATTAGCTGGGCAAATTCAAAGTCAGCAGTGCTATGAATTACCCGCCGCACGACTGCGTATTCAGCAGGGCTGAAATTGTGTTCGCCGATTTCTCGATCGATTACTGCAAAACTCTGTTTTAGAATAGGATGCAGGGGCAAACTCATTGATTTAGGTAGCAGTATGTCAAACCATATCTAAAGCCTCAAAAAAACTCAAAACTCTAAAATCGGCCAGTCAGGCTGACGATAATATCTAGTCATATCGTCAAACTTGCGAAGTTCTGCCCAGTGTACCCAAAGTTCCTGAGAATTTTCGAGCCATTGGTCATTCAACTGTGATATAGTAGCGCTAACGCGCTCTCGGTCTAGCTCTGGTGAAACATCACCAAAATATCCCAGTGTGACATGGGCTGTAAAGTGATACTGCTGTTCAATTCCCAAAGCTATCAGGTCATGATTTTGATAAATACACCGACGCAGTTGTAAGATGCGATCGTAAGCATCCTCATCAGCAGGCAATAAACAAACACCCAAGGCGCGAGGCATGATATGCAATCCTAGCAACTGCCAGCGAATTGGATTGCTGCCAGTAACTAAGCTTTTGCACTTCTCAAAACTTTGAGCCATTGCCGAGTATAGTTGCGTTTCAAATTGTGGATTTTCATCTACGGCATGGCGGTAGGCACTGTCCCAAATTAAGTCGGCTAGGGTTACATGAAAGCTATCGGGAGGCACTGGCACCAGTAGATTTTCATCCAACTGTTGTAGCACCTGTTCTTGACACGCTTGCAAATTCTGGTAAAATGCGGAATTTTCCGCATCTTCCTCCCAGGGTGGCGTTATTACAGTATAGCCAGGGAAGGGCATGGCCTTCCTGCCGCTAGATGGGTGTAACCCAAACTTCGACGATTCCTGGATATATTGTACTTGGGATTGGTAGGTTGCCGGTAGTGTCAGCCTAACCACTCGATTTAAATAAGTTTGATAAGTATCGTCCAATCTCGATCCCCTTGCGCTATTAGATGTCCTGTTATGTCAATTTACCTTTTATGGGGAGAAGATGACTTCGCTCTATCGAAAGCTGTTGATGCTCTCCGCTTGTCAGTACTTCACCCCGACTGGACTAGCTTTAATTACGATAAAATCTCCCCAGAGCCAGCCGATGGGGTGATTTTGGCTCTCAACCAAGTAATGACTGCCCCGTTTGGGGTTGGTAGGCGTTTGGTTTGGCTGGTTGATACCACCCTTTGCCAGCATTGTTCTGAAGAACTATTAGCCCAATTAGAGCGTACCCTACCAGTGATTCCTGAGTCTTCGGTACTTTTGCTGACGACGCGCACTAAACCTGATGGGCGGCTGAAATCTACTAAGCTATTACAACAGTACGCCAAAGTTCAGGAGTTTTCTCTCATACCGCCTTGGAAAACAGAACAATTGTTGCAGCTAGTGCGGCAAGGTTCTCAAGAAGTAGGGGTAAAACTAACTAACGCTGCTGCCAAACTCTTAGCCGAGTTGGTTGGCAACGACACTAGGCAATTATTCAACGAATTGGAGAAGTTAAAGCTCTACGCTGGTACCTCCCCCATCAATGGGAGGGTGATTGATGATAAAGCGGTTACTGCCTTAGTGAGTTGCAACACCCAAAACAGCTTACAACTGGCAAATGCTATCCGCCAGGGCAACCAGGAAACGGCTTTGGTGTTAGTTGCAGAGTTGATGGCTCACAATGAACCTGCTTTGAAGATTGTCGCTACTCTAAGTGGGCAGTTTCGTACTTGGCTATGGGTGAAACTCATGATAGAATCTGGTGAAGGAGATGATAAAGCGATCGCCTCAGCAGCAGAAGTGGGAAATCCCAAACGGGTTTATTTTCTACGGCAAGAAGTTAAGTTTCTCTCAGCACAGCGACTCGCCTCAACATTGCTAGTCTTGCTAGAATTAGAAAGTAGTCTCAAGCGGGGAGGCGAACCGCTGTTAACCCTGCAAACTAAAGTTATAGAACTGTGCCAAGTTGTCCTACCCTGCTTCAATCCGAAGTTATAGATTCCCCTGACCTCTAATTCGCTCTTAAGTAATAAACATTTTTGGTACTTTATAACTAAGCTAGAGAACAAGTATTCAGTGATTGTTATGCCAGAAGCAGATAAAAAATTTAGAGAAACAGCGGACGAAGAAATAATTACAGATCTACCACAGAACATTACAGAATCCTATGGAACTGGCGTCAAAACAGAGCCTGGGCTGAATGTAGGTGGGCGTACTATGCAAGATAGGATGAGTCAGTACACAGATACAAGTCCCGAACTAACTGGCGGCGATATAGATGCCGATTGGCAAGAGGCAGCAGCGGTAGGTGATGAGGCGGTTGGTGGCACGGTGGCTACGCCGGATCAAAATATTGTTGATGAACTCGGATCTGCTGTTGGACTGGAAATGAACGAGGGGTCATCTCTGCGGACAAATGATATTTTAGAGGAGCGTGACGATCGCCGATGGGAGTTAGAGCCAAGTTCTGCTGAGGATTACCAGGAACGCCGAGATCCCTAGCAAATGATATTACTTATGAATGAGGACGATCGCCTGAGTTTTCAGCAATAATATTAGTAGGACTTAACCACCCTACGAATAGAGTCCATGCATAAGTCCTGTTTTTATTCCGATTGTTTCGGAGGTTAGCAAAATGAAACTTAACATTCTCGGTATTACAACTACATTGGCTATCCTAGGTTTAGGAATGCCTGTTAAAGCTGCAAACACTGACGACCTGGTGCGGTTACTAAAAACGAATGCGTGTCAAGAGTGTGACTTATCAGGTGCGAATTTCAGAGGAATGCACCTACTTGGTGCTGACTTAAGGAATGCTAATTTAAAAGGTACCGATCTGGAAGAAGCAAATTTAGAAGGTGCTGACTTAACTGGTGCAGATCTTGAAGGAGCAAGATTAAGCAGAGCTTTCGCTAGCAATGCTACCTTCAGAGTGGCTAACTTAACCAATGCAGATCTCAGTAATACTTATCTAGTAAGTGCTGACTTAACGGGTGCTAATCTAGTTGGTACTAATCTGAATGAAGCCAATCTTTTAGGCATAAATGCCAGATAAGTGGCTAGCGCGATCGACCAGTTGTTCTAGCTCAGAAACTACGCGGTCTAACTCGTCAATTAAAGGTGTGGATTCAGCTTGTTGAAATGCCTTCAGGATAGAGCGATAATACCAAAGTGTGCCTGATTTGCCTCCTTTAAAGCGATCCCAAACTGACTCGCCCAGGAGGCGATAATCCTTTAAAATTGACCGAGCATTGTGTAGTTTATCAGCGGCTGAAACAAGACGCACAGATGCTGATGCCGTTGTCAGGTGGGTGATGTAAGCTTCCTTGCGCTGACGCCAAGGTGGTTTTGGGGTGGTGTCGCTGTCGGTGCAACCATCCACAATTTCTGTCACTGTATCTCCAAAGCGGCGGCGGATTTCTTCTCTGGTGGCGGCACCACCCTGATCTTCGATCGCATCATGGAGGAGTGCGGCGATCGCTTCATCTTCGTTAGCTCCATATTCCAGGGCAATGCTGGCAACACCTAATAAATGGGTAATGTAAGGAACGCCGGAACCCTTACGGGTTTGCGTGGCGTGCAACTGAGTGGCAAAGACGAGGGCGTTTGTAAAGCGTTCTGATAGCATTTTTAGCGGTTAAAGTAGGTTTCCTTTAATATTAGAAGAGCGGGTCGCTATCGACCCGCTCTTTAGTGAGAATATCTTTTGAGCAACAATACCTCCCGTATCTTCGCCTATTAGTACGGTTAACAACCAGACCTCCCATTGCTTAGACATATTTTTTCGGTGCTCCTGGCAGACGCCTTAAGTCCTAAGCCGTTTCCATCCAGTCGTAGATTTTATCTAACTGCTCTAACGTCACTAAGCCGTATCGCCACAGAATCATCGGCAATGGACCTGGATCGTGTTCTAGATGTCGTAAGGCGATGGAGAGAGAAGATGAGGATATTGCTAAATCTTCTTGCAGAAAGCGCAGAAATCGAGAATAGTTTGCAGATGCCATAGTGGCTTTAACCTCCTTTTATAAATCCCATTTTGTTATTTAAAGCTAGATTTTGTCCGGTATAAGTAGCCAGTTTCTTAACTGTCCACTGTTTCTGTATTATGTAGGAGTAAACCTTGCACCCTGAGTATTTCTACTCAAGACTTGCTTATTTTTTGTACTCCAGCACTTTCAGGACTTACCCATTGCCACTACATATAGCCCTTGGTAGGGGCAACCACAGGGGGTTTGCCCCTACATATGCCCATTCTGGGTAAGTCCTGAACTTTCATCTAAAAGCCTCACAGGAGCGTGGAAACCACCATCTTTAAAGTGGTGAAGGAAACGCGACACGGCTAATTTATTAGCAGTCCCCTTTCGGGGTAGATAGAAAGAGGTGCAGTTTCTATCCATTCCTGTTATGCTCGGCCGGAAACGCCCTATCCTGCACGATGTAATGTTCGCCTAGCCAAAGTTATCGGTCGGTACTATCTAAGCAGCACTGTCTTACCCCGTGCTAACGCACCGCGTAGCGTGTACGTAAAACTGTTTAACCACTCGGTTCTAGAGCATGGAACTGGCGTCGCATTGTCCTCGGTAGGTCTGGAACTCTTGCCGATAAC
>CASBRB010000205.1 GCA_949127975.1 Oscillatoriales cyanobacterium PMM_0019
CACCACGCCCCCCCACCCCACACCACAACACGCCGGGAGGTGCCCAATCTGTGCTTTGGTTTTATCAAAGGTGAGTTGTGAGTAGTTCAACCAGTTATCCCCTCGTCTCCATCCCACTACTTCTGCTAGTTTAAAATAAGTATCCCAATCATAGCTACCATCTAGTTTGCCACCTTTTGCTAACCAAATTTCTTTCTGCACAGTAAAACCGAATTTGTTATCGGAATATTTTAGCCACAATTGGTCGATCGTCCGTAAATCCAATGACGGGAAATTGCGACAGGCAGCCAAGTCTAAGTATCCTTGTTGTGTCCTACCTGCTGCTTGGAGCATAACATTATTAGTTTCCTCATCGGCCTCCTTCCACTGTCCTCTAGACAGGAAGTTTTGCAGTTTGGTATAATCTACTCCGCGTTCTGATTTCAAAGGAATGGAGACGCTCTTGTGGGTTGGGCCCGACGGTGGTGAAGGTACTGATGATGGTTGTAGAGCTTGTAGTACCTCAGTAGCAGACTGATAGCGATCGCCAACTAGATCCTGTAACATTTTATCTAAGACATTCCCCAAGTTTTCATCGCTTACCCTAACTTGAGAACGCCAGATCCACTTCATCTTCATAGAGTCGAATAGTTCATCAGTACCATCTTCTTGAGGCAAACAGTTAGTTAATAGACGAATACAAGTTACACCTAAACTATAGAGGTCGCTGGCAGGATAAACCATCCCTCGAAATTGTTCTGGTGGAGCATAACCAGGAGTACCAGTAATGGTACCCATTTTGGTTAAGATGCTACCGCTTAACTGCTTAGATACTCCAAAATCGATTAATGACAGAGTACCATTGCTATTGCGAATAATATTGTCAGGTTTGATATCCCTGTGGATTATATTATGAGAATGGATAAAATCAAGCACAGGTAATAAATCTATTAATACCTGACGCACCTGACTTTCAGTAAACTTACCATTCTGGCTGAGTTTCTTCAATAAATCCTGCCCATCAATAAATTGTTGAATTAGATAAAGTCGTCCTTCGTCTTCAAAAAATGCCAATAAGTCTGGAATTTGTGGATGACTGCCTAGCTGATCTAATCTTTCTGCTTCCTGTTCAAATAATATAGTAGCTTTAGCAAGTGCGCTACTACCCATTTGTTGAGGTAGGAATTGTTTAATTACACATGGCTTATTGAGTTTGTCTTCATCTACAGCCTTAAAGGTACGACCAAATCCACCCTCACCGATAAATTTCTCTACACGGTAGCGTGAGCGTAACACTAACTTAGTTCCACAGCGAGTACAAACTCTCGTCCCCGATATATTCTGTTGCTGACAATTGGGATTTAGGCAACTCATGAATTCACCTCACATACTTTGAGCAGTCCACTTCCTATTTTATCCATAACTTCAGAATATGGGATTCCCAGGTTAGTGCCTTGAGTCCGGAGGCAGAGCCTCCTTTATGCGTTACCAGGCAGAGCCTGGTAACGAGAAAAAAAATTGTTGGGTTTCGTTCCTCAACCCAACCTACAATCTTTACCCTTAAAGGTGTTCCGGTCATATATAATATTTTATTATATCGCCACCTCCGCCCCCCGTTCCTAGGTTTACTGCAAGTGAATTCCAATCAAACTATTCTCAACTCTCACTCGCTCAAACACAACATCTGTTAATCCAGCCGGGAGAGAAGTCAAAGGTTTTGGCCGCTGACTTCTAGTTTGGAAAAGCATATCTCTAAGGAAAGCTACTGAGCCAGGTTCTCCTGGAAGAATCTCCGTATTTGCCTGGTTTGGTACAGCCTCCGAGCCATTTTTTCCATATTTACGTGAATTTAACACTGCTGCTTTTGCGCCATCAGAATTGTTGACAATGTAACTGTCACTGTGCCCTTGTATACCCCAAACTAAAATATTCGTGTTATTACCGTCTCCATTAACTACAAACCTGTCAGTCATTTGGATATCTAAAAATGTTGCTTTACCATCGAAATTGTTAAATTCTACAGCAGGAATAGCTTGAGCTGATAAAGTTTCCATATTCGCTCCGTGAAGTGTAAAGGTGCCTTTACCTGTGAGCAAAGCAAAACCTGGCAGCTTAGCACTCTCGTACCAAATATCTCTTGCCAGCAAAGTACCACCATCAGTGACAGCGTAACTAATTTGATTATTGCTGGAGGCACCACCAAAAATGTTAGTTGCACCTCCAAGGGAAACCCCCTTAGAAGCTTGCAAACCACCAATCACTTTGATGCTCGTACCTTTGCTGTCAGAATGATAAAAGTCATGTAATTCTACGTTAGTATAATCCAACCTATCCACCAGTAAGTTATATTCTATAGCATTATCTAAAAAAACCTGTTCCATAAATATTCGTGGTTTTGAAAATAATCCTGGTCTTGGTTGATCCTCATTGTTGACTACAATTCCGTTACTCTTAGCAGCCCCACTAACTCGAAAATCTCGCAAAGTGGCACGATTTGGTCCATTAAGCTGCAATACAGGACCAGTATCAGTGCCAGCCCAAATTAGTAAAGTTCGATCGCCATCACCCACTAGCTGTACGTCACTACCTGCTGGTATAATCAAAGTCTGTTTAATTGGGTAATTTCCTGCTGGCAAATGTACTACTGAAGAAGGTCCTCCTTTTTTCACAGCGGCATCAATAGCATTTTGAATTACAGTGCCAGATGAGCCAATTGGCACTTCAAAAACTTGGACATCTAGCTGAGGTAAAGGCGCAGGTAGAGTCGGTATACTAGGATTTATGACTTCAGGAACCACCACTGTGTTGTCAAAAGTTATATATCGCGCCCCAATATCTTCGGGATTATCAACTGTGAAGGTGTTACCCACTGAAAGCAAGTCCTCTGGCGCAAAAGTTCGGTATTTCGCTACTGGTCCTTGTGCGCCCTGACGACTGCGGATAGTATTATCAAGGACTAATATAGGACCAAAATTTTGAATATCGATCGCTGTGGTATCTATAGTATCTATAATAGTGTTTCCTTGAATTGTGGTTAAGGCACCATTCATGCCCACAAAATTAGCGATAAAAAATGCCTTAGAGTTGAACGAAAAATTGTTACGTATTGAAAAATATACAGTATTCTTAATCAAGACATCCGCTGTCTGCGAGTTAAGGAAAACCGACTCAAAGACATGAAAATTACCTGCCCCAGGCTCATTTGTTACCCCGATATTGCAATCTTGAAATAGGGAATACCATATAAACCAGTCAAGGGCATTAAAATTCTTGGTTATCAGTCCCGCTTTGGAGTTGCGCAGGAATTGACAACGCAATACTGCACCCTCAGCCGCCCCTTGCCCTAGGTTACCTGCCTGGATACCATAACCAACATCTTGGAATACAATATCACTGTATTCGTTACCTGTATCGAAATTGGGCACTTTGCCGTCCCATGATTGATCTACGGCTACTAAGGCTTTACTATTACCGTCAAATGTCAGTCTGCTAAACTTAGAGTAACGAATGCCGTTTAAGTACAACATTGTACCGGATTGCGGTCCATCCCACTTAATTATTGTTTGGTCTGGAGATTCTCCAATGATGCTGATGTTCATCGGAGAAGTCATGGTTAAAGTTTGAGTAATTAGGTATATACCTGCTGGCAGATATAGCACTGGAGAGTGGTTGGTTGAGCCTAATTCGTTGAGGGCTTGTTGCAAGATTTGAGTGTCGTCTGCAATGCCGTCGCCTATTGCTTGGTAGTCGGTTTTCAGATTGCTCCAACTGGGAAAAGGTCCTACAAAACCGAGTCTGTTGTTAACGGTAGTAGAGAAAGATACTTGTTTAGTTCCTGGAGTTGGATTCTGTCCTTTACTTTTATTAGGGCTAGCAACCAGATTGGCAAGTGACGGAAAATAGAATGCGGTAGTGGCTCCTGCAACCAATCCGCTTGCTATTTTCAGTATTTTTCGTCTAGAAAACCGATTAAACATAAGAAATTTTGTTGATTTCAGAACTTACGCACTACCTCTACATATAGCGGTTCGTAGAATTAACTCCCTACTCCTGACTCCTGTCTCCTGTCTCCTGCTCAATATTTTGATTTTTTAGGAAACACTTTGACTAAATTAAGGGACAAATCGGGAAAACAGGTGAGTGCGATCGCGCTTTCTGACAAAACAATACGCTTATTTAGATAGCCAAATTTTCCTTGACTCATCTGATAAGGTTCGCTATATGCTTCCAGCCAATTATTCACGAGGTTAAATATCCAATAATCTGAAATTCCTGCTTCAGCATATAGACTTAATTTAACCTTTTGGTCATAATCTAAAGAAGAATCTGAAATTTCTATCAATAGCAAAACCTCACTTGGGCTAGGATGAGCCGATAGATAATTGTCATCGCTGTTTTTAACAATGGTAAAATCTGGTTCAGGTTCGCTGTTAGGCGGTAACAAAATTGGCTCTTGTCCTCTTAGAGTAGCACGTCCTTCTAGAATTTTAATTAACTCACTGGTTAACAATGTATTACAAACAGAGTGAGCTGTACCTTTTGATGCCATCTGGATAATTTCTCCGCGAATTAGCTCAACTCGTCCATTTTCATTAAAAAAACCGAGCTTTTCAAGTCTATGGTATTCATCAAGGGTAAAGCGCTTAGCTTGAGTAATTGTCATAAATTTAGTTGTTTGCCAAAATATCCTATTTGAGAGATGAGAAGCGATCGGCTGTAATTAAATTTGGCTTTGTACGGACTAAAGTCCGTACTACGAACCTTTACGGACTAAAGTCCGCACTACGAACCTTTACTACGAACCTGACCATCGGCTTCCACCAGCCTGCTTAATTATAACTCACGCAATTCTTTTTGATAGGACGCTGTGCAAATTAACTACATTACCAATCACGGCTATGGCAGGTGCCCCAAATCCCGATTCTTCAACTTGCGCTACAATTGTTTCTAAAGTACCAATCAATTCTTCCTGCTCTGGGCGTGTTCCCCAACGTACCAACGCTACTGGCGTTTGTAAACTCAGCCCTGCTGCAAGCAGTTGCTCAACAATGTGGGGTAGATTGTGAATCCCCATATAGATGACAATGGTTTCTGAGCCTTGAGCTAGAGCTTTCCAGTTAACAGCAGGTCGATATTTACCCGCAGTTTCGTGCCCCGTCACAAAAGTCACCGAGGAACTATAAGCACGGTGAGTCAAAGGAATCCCCACATAAGCAGGTGCAGCAATTCCCGAAGTTATCCCTGGTACTACTTCTACTGGCACACCTGCACCCACCAAATCTTCCATTTCCTCGCCGCCACGACCAAATACAAAGGGATCGCCACCTTTTAGCCGCACTACTATAGCATGAGTTTGCGCTTTTTCAATTAGTAAGTGTGTCGTCTCTTCCTGCAATAAAGAGTGACGCCCCATTCTCTTACCCGCATCTATCTTTTCTGCTAGCGGATTAATCATCAATAAAATTTGAGGGCTAACCAACGCATCATAAACCACCACATCAGCACACTCTAACAGCCCCTTACCCTTAATCGTCATTAACCCCGGATCTCCCGGTCCTGCACCCACCAAATAAACTTTACCCAAACACCTACTCCTACTTAGCTCTGCGTCTCTGCGGTTTATTTCTTTATTCACCCGCGCCAATCTCTCCATCAACTGTCAACTCCCAAATCAAATCTGCTAAGAATGCACTTGCCCCTATAGGCTCAGCAAGACTAAGCTGCACAGCGGGAAACTGCTGTTGTAGCTGTTCAACCTCTTGAGCGATCGCATCTGTAATCCCACCAGCAAACAAAAAGTATGGTATAATTTCTATCTTCCCGATCGCAGCATTCACCAACTCTTGCACTCGCTCCTCTAAACTAGGAGAAATCGACCAATAAGCAGGCACAGCATTTAGTTGATCTGCTACAGCTTCCACCGACTGATTGCCACCACTGCGGCGAGTACCATGAGACAACAAAATCCGCGCATCTGCTGGTGCATCAGCCCCATTAGTTACCAACAGACGCCCTAAATTAGGGTGAGTGCCGATGTGAGGGCGCAGGTGAATTTTTAAATTTGAGCCCAGGGCTTTTTGAGCCAGTGCCACTTCTGCTGGAATATCTTCCATCACATGCATCCCTGGTAACAAAAATAGGGGCAACACTTGCAGATGCCTGAACCCCACTGCTACAGCTTGCTTACCAAATTCTATGATTTGTTGATGTAAAGGCAGGGTAGCTAGTTCCAAACAGGCAGTACCCACCAGTGGAAGTGAAGCAACCACCACTTGATGCGCTCTACAGCGAACACTCCCGGATTTCTGCACCCCGCTGAAATGCTCAAGCCGTGCTGTGAGAAGCTCAGCCAACTGCTCTAGCGCGGCTTGGGGGCGAGGATCGCGACTTCCGTGGGATACCAGGAGATAGGCAGATAACAAGGGCAAAAGCGGATCTGAATGCTTGTTGTAAGATGTTATATCCCATTAAATATGGTTTTCCGTCGAAGTTTCTGTATAAATTGTTTCTAAATTACCAGTTTTCTCTATTTTAGACATAAAACGATTTTGAAAGCGAAACAAGCCCTAGATAAAAGAGAAAAGGCATTCATGAACAAGTAGATTTTATATAGGTAGGACTTACGCACTCTCGACGTAAAATAAGGGTTTGAGATTGCTACTTCTGATGGCATGCTCGCGCACGCACTCGCTAGCAATGACGTAGTAGCGTTATGGTGCGTAAGTCCTAAATAATTACATCGCAATCAAGGTAGGGTGGCTCTCAAGCTTCAATGTGGCACACGGAGTTTGAAACCGCTATATTTTAGCTACCTTACCAACCCTAAATCCTCCATTTCGCGTCATGCTTGCTTTTGTGCAGCAGCAGCGCGTTTAGCTTCCGCCCTAAGTCGCCACTTTTCTGCATGAACCGTTATTGACTCACACATCTCTCTAGCTTTCTGTTCAGCTTCCCTGGCAAGTTCCAGAATTTCTAGCAGTTCCTTTTTATTTGGTTCTTTTTGGGTCATTGCTTTTAACTACTCCGCTGCTCGATCGCGTCTGTACGCCCAAACAGCCAAAAAACTAGCCAAATAAGCAGTCCACAATAGCCATTCCAAATGTAACCCAAGATAACCATCATAACTGCCTCTTATTCCTGCCCATAAAACTAATTGAGCATAGTGGTAAAAAGGCGATATAGCAATTAAATCTTGTACAAAAGAAGGCATACCGAGAAGTGGTATTCCAGAAGTGAAAAGACCTATAGGCAAAACTAGAGCCGTGATTGATGAAATACTTTTTGGTTCCACTAAGTATCCGAGAGCAAAACCAATAATGGCAAATGGCAATACCCCTAAGACTAGGCTGAAAAACAAAAGGAGCCACCATGAGAGTGGTTCAACTATGCCTACTCTCCAAGCTGCCAAAGCTAACATTAGCCCAAGGCTGACCATCGCAACAACCAAAAACACAAGCATTTTTGCAGTTAAATATATCCAAGGTGGTAGCGGAGTCACCCGCAAAATTTTTATCCAACCTTGAACGCGCTCTGTTGCTACTCTGATCCCAAACTTGTCAATGGCAATTAGCAATAGATTAACAGCACATAAACCAACCAAATAAAGTTTACTATTTGGATCGTTTTTTGGAAAAAATGCCACCAACAGAGAAGTAACTAGAATACCTAATAAAAATGTTGGCTTACGAAAAAGTTCTAAAAATTCGTATCGTGTCTGCTCTACAAGCATGGTTAGTGAATTTCCTAATTTTCCACCAGAATCTGCTTGTTTATCCTGATGTACTTTTCTGACTGTATCTTGAATTTCCTTTATCTCCTCAATCTTACCATTGCTCAATTTTAAAGTTCGCCTTTTTAAGCCAGTAAAATTTTCCGCATCAGCCTGATTATGAGTAACGACTAAAATTGTTTTGCCTTGATTAGCAAATTTTCTTACCTGTTCCCAAAAATTTGAGTTAGCAGTAACATCTAAACTTCTAGTAGGTTCATCTAAAATTAACAGTTCAGGATTACCAGCTACTGCTAGACTGAAGTACAGTAACTGTTCCTGCCCACCTGAGAGTTTTGCAGCCCAGTCAAAGCGCTTATGTTCCAAACCTACCCTACGCAAAACTTCTTCAGTTGATAGCGAGTTAGAATAGTAACTCCTGAAAAGGTTAATTAACTCCTCCACTTTGAGGCTGTCTGGTACTTTAGCTTTCTGTAACATACAGCCAACACTAATTTTAGACTCTGGTTCTTCTGGTGAATGATTAAAGAGCTTTACAATGCCTTCATCAGGTCTTTGAAGCCCTAGGATAATATTCAGTAGAGTGCTTTTACCTGATCCATTTTCGCCTTGTAAAATAACAAACTCACCTTTCTCTATCGTCAGGCTGATATTATCTAAAATTTTGGTTTTAGTAGAGCCTTTATTAAAACTTTTGGAAACGTTTGTGAGTTCAATCACTTTCATGCTTTTATCCTCAACATTTGCTTTAACTTAGCTATAACTAATTTTCAGTATGTTTCTATTTTAATATTTTTTTTTGACTATAAACATACTAATTTGTCAATTGTTAAATTGACGCTGTATGTAGCTGATTTAATTTTGTCCTAACATAGTCCTTAAAATTAACCAAATTACTACTCCTACTCCTACAGCTACTGATAAAGGCGCTCCTACTACTGTTACCAGTCCAACTGCTACTGAGGTTCCTAAAAGGATACCTCCTACCTCAGGTAGTGTTTCCTTAGCTGTGTGGATGAATACTGTAGCTGTGTCGCTGAATACTGTGTCTAAAATAAACATTGCCCCTGCTAAAAACAATATTGGTACGATTATATATATCGTTATGCTACGTATATATTTGAAAATTTGCGAATTATTTTCGGGTGAATTTTGGTTTTTGTTTTGCGGTGATTGCATAATAAATCCTTACTGATTAATAAATTACAAAAAACTCATAAAATTTTGTCGCAATTTTTTGCTTAATGTCGGGATGATACTAACTGAATAAAAAACGCTACAACCGCTCCTGCTGCTAATGCTGGTGCTGCTGTTACGCCTAGCGCTATTGTCCCAACTGTTACTACTGCTCCAGCCATTAATGTAGCAAGCTTGATTCCTCCTGGGCTTTCTGGTTTTTCTGGTTTTTCTGGTTTTTCTGAAAGACTAACCCGAACTTGCGAACTGTCTTGCTTACTACTATCTTGATTTGATGTAGCAGTAATATCTGCATCTCCTTCTGATATTGAGGTGACTAAACCATTATCATCAACGTTAGCTACTTTATTATTGCTTGAAGACCAAGTTACATCCTTAGTTAAGCTAATTATTTCTGACGGGATACTAGAAATTTTAACTATAGAACTGTCTTGCTTACTACTATCTTGTTTTGAAGTAGCCGTAATTGTAGCATTACCTTCGGATACTGCTGTAACTAAACCATGACTATTAACTGTAGCTATTTTTGGGTTCTTTGAAGACCAATTTACGTCCTTTATAGCATCACCCTTGGCATTGACAGTAGCAGTAATAATGCGAGTCTCACCTATTTTATTTTTTACTTCCTGAGGTTTTACAGTTACTTGAGTTACTTGGCTTGGAGGAGTTGGAGTCCAATCTACCACTGGGTGAGAAGAGTGTTGAATAATCCATGTTTGCCCTAAAATAACTGGTGTCCAAATTAAAAGTAATAACACCAATGCTTTTTCTGTAAGCAATTGTTTGAATATGTGCTTAGGTGTGTCTACCGAATCTTCCATAATCGTGTATTATTTAGAGTTTGAGGTAAGTGAAGCAGAAAGATGTTAAGCAATTATAGCACCTTGCAAGTGGGTGAAGTCCACCTATCCTAGGGACAGATACAGGGCACGGGCGGGGAACGCCCCTACCATCTCACCGTACATTACGCGGCTGCAAGCCGCTGTATACTTACGGTAAAAAGGGTGGGTGTTTCACTGTCAGATCCAGTGTAACACTATAGGCATAAAGTTTATTAAATCCTCAAAAAACTTATATAGCAACCGCCTTGGCGGTTGAGCCATAACCGCCAAGGCGGTTATGTTGCTGTGCGAAGCACAGCTTCCATTGCATCCCTTTCCAGTTTATGGCTTAACCGCCTTGGCGGTTGCTATAAATCTTGTTTGGGGAAAAATTTTCAAGAAATTTCTAGACTTCACGGAACAGCAAATGAATTTAAGCCCGCCTAGGCGGGCTTAGTTCGTATAGCCTAGCCATGCACGGGTGTGGGTGGGCTTATGCCTTGACAGCAACCTTCTCATCAACCGCCTCTGCAAGCGCTTCAGGTGTATCAGCCTCTGAGGGTGGTACAACTTGCCAGAACTTAGGTAAATACTCTGCCCAAGCAGCTAAGATTGCCTTAGCTTTCTGGCTGCCAGTGCGCTCCCCATGAGCTTCAATTAACTCCTTCAATTGCTTTTCCCCAGCAGGAGTGCATACTCGCTGAATTTGCACAATCTCTGGATTCATTTTTTCAGGTAGGCTGCCATCCTCATCTAAGAAATAAGCCATGCCGCCAGTCATC
>CASBRB010000206.1 GCA_949127975.1 Oscillatoriales cyanobacterium PMM_0019
GCATTAACTCGCCCTGCTTTCAACTGACAGAATCCTGGCAACGGGACTGAAACATTCTTAGTCTTTATATATCTTATCCCCACAGTTAATCTTTCAACTGACAGAATCCTGGCAACGGGACTGAAACAACTGATTTCAATCATTTACCGTACCCATTGGAGCTTTCAACTGACAGAATCCTGGCAACGGGACTGAAACACATCCCCCAGTAAGCTAAGAACTGTTCTAAGTCCACTTTCAACTGACAGAATCCTGGCAACGGGACTGAAACCCATGTTTCTTGCAGTGGAGAGCGTAACTACCATATCTTTCAACTGACAGAATCCTGGCAACGGGACTGAAACATGACTCCTGTGATGACTGTTAACTGGTTATGTCATCATAGTACTTTCAACTGACAGAATCCTGGCAACGGGACTGAAACTAACTAAGACACCAACTAAGACACCTAAAACGACCAACTTTCAACTGACAGAATCCTGGCAACGGGACTGAAACAATTTTTTGTAGGTTTCGTTATTTTTGAAGGAATCTATCTTTCAACTGACAGAATCCTGGCAACGGGACTGAAACACCACTTGCGGCGTTGCTTAGGGCAGTTGAAACAGCTTTCAACTGACAGAATCCTGGCAACGGGACTGAAACGTTTATGTTTGTAGTTTTCTTTTTGTACACTTTGGTCGGCTTTCAACTGACAGAATCCTGGCAACGGGACTGAAACAATTTTGTTATGTGTTCAACTCGCGGCAGATGGGAACTTTCAACTGACAGAATCCTGGCAACGGGACTGAAACACATCAGATGACTTTGATTTTTTCATTGACTACCTTTCAACTGACAGAATCCTGGCAACGGGACTGAAACGCCAATATCGCTGGCATAATTATGCCAGATATAAAACTTTCAACTGACAGAATCCTGGCAACGGGACTGAAACACTATTATTCTTCCCTCTACTCCTAATGAGTATAAACTTTCAACTGACAGAATCCTGGCAACGGGACTGAAACATATGACTCGTTCGTTTAAGGAAGTCCGTGGGAAAAGCTTTCAACTGACAGAATCCTGGCAACGGGACTGAAACATATAACTGATTTTTGGCGGATTTATGCAAGATAAACCTTTCAACTGACAGAATCCTGGCAACGGGACTGAAACCATGATGCACAGGTAGAGGCGGGTCGTAGGGGCAATCTTTCAACTGACAGAATCCTGGCAACGGGACTGAAACATCCGAACCCTCCTCATTGAAGCGCTCGAAGCTAGCTTTCAACTGACAGAATCCTGGCAACGGGACTGAAACATCCAGCTCACCCAGCATAATTGAGTTACTATAATATAGCTTTCAACTGACAGAATCCTGGCAACGGGACTGAAACAGGGTACAAGCTTCCAGTTTGATGCTGTTTTCCCCCTTTCAACTGACAGAATCCTGGCAACGGGACTGAAACATCGATCGACAAGTATCAAGGACACGACCGACATATAGCTTTCAACTGACAGAATCCTGGCAACGGGACTGAAACTAATCGGCAACCATCGCAACCGCATTTATCCGATTCACACTTTCAACTGACAGAATCCTGGCAACGGGACTGAAACAACTGGTTAGAGCAGCTAATAAACGGGTAGATGTAATGCTTTCAACTGACAGAATCCTGGCAACGGGACTGAAACAATATACTGCTCAATATTTTGCAGCCAGCTTGGATCTTTCAACTGACAGAATCCTGGCAACGGGACTGAAACTTGCAAAATATCATCCTCCCAAATCCAGAACCCCTCACTTTCAACTGACAGAATCCTGGCAACGGGACTGAAACCTTGAGTAGGGGTGGGCTTCGTCGAGCCATCTGAGCTTTCAACTGACAGAATCCTGGCAACGGGACTGAAACAAGATGTTCAGGATATTAAGGAAATGAGCATCAAACTTTCAACTGACAGAATCCTGGCAACGGGACTGAAACTTTCCTCCCTTCTTACCATTGGTCGGGGATGTGCGGCTTTCAACTGACAGAATCCTGGCAACGGGACTGAAACATCCCACTACCACAGAAAGGATCGAAGATTATCTGCTTTCAACTGACAGAATCCTGGCAACGGGACTGAAACGAACGAAGATGCTTGTAAGATTAAGCAGTCTAGCTTTCTTTCAACTGACAGAATCCTGGCAACGGGACTGAAACATTGAAGAATTGCGCGATCGCACTCACTCCAAACTTTCAACTGACAGAATCCTGGCAACGGGACTGAAACGAGGGATTGGGTGGTTGAATGGATTCTACTGGCACCCTTTCAACTGACAGAATCCTGGCAACGGGACTGAAACTTGTTGGATTTCCGGGTCAACCAGGTCAACCAGGTCAACTTTCAACTGACAGAATCCTGGCAACGGGACTGAAACACCAGAGCCTACTCCACCCTGATTGGTAATGCCGATGCCTTTCAACTGACAGAATCCTGGCAACGGGACTGAAACTCTGGATTATAGGAAGCATCATTGTAGAGGGTCATGATTACTTTCAACTGACAGAATCCTGGCAACGGGACTGAAACCAGTTTCGAGGCTCTCGAAGAAATTATGGATTTTTTCGCTTTCAACTGACAGAATCCTGGCAACGGGACTGAAACAATCCACCTTCTATTCCGTCGTTGCCTAGTCTTCCTGGCTTTCAACTGACAGAATCCTGGCAACGGGACTGAAACATTATCAGAAAGTTGAGCATGAGTTTTTAATTAATTTACTTTCAACTGACAGAATCCTGGCAACGGGACTGAAACTCTAGAACGACTGATAACAGTCGTCCTCTCATTAATCTTTCAACTGACAGAATCCTGGCAACGGGACTGAAACCTCTATCACCCGAAACAAAGGAGCTTCTTGATAATCGCGTTCTTCATAAGTTAAACATTCAAACTTCCCTGTTTCTTTAGCTACTCTTGTTTAACTTCCTGCACCAAATTAATAATTTTTTCACGGGAATCATAACCAGCTTCAATCAATGCTTGTTTAAATTCTTGGCTAAAACTTTCTTCAGACATTAAATCCCGTTGTTGAGCTTCACCAATGTTTGAATTTTCTGCATCAGAAAGCAAAATAATTACCTGTACAGAAGCAGGTTTTGTGACTTCTAAAGGAATATCCAAGCATAACTGTCCTTGGGCATCAATCTGACCCGTTGCTGATATCGCTCTCATTTTTACCTCCAGCGTGTTTCTTAGGTTCTACTAAAAAGTTTAGACAAATAGAGCGCGATCGGCCATCAACATATATAGGACTTACCCACACTGGCATATATAGGGGCAACCACAGGGGGTTTGCCCCTACGAACCCGCTATATATAGAGGCAGTGCGTAAGTCCTGATATAGCAACTGTAGGGGCGGGGTTCCCCAACCCCTACGTGTCTTACAGCCAGAAACCGGGTTTCTCAGGGTGCAGCGTGTCCCACTACACCTCTATTTTGTATCCATTTATACCCGATAAAAAGAGTCGGGTATGTTTGACGACCATTGTTACCTGTGTTACTATCATTTGACATATAGACGAATATTCAGTGGAGCTTAGATCATGACCCAGGTAATCCAATCCCCAAACCTAACCACCATCCCCACCTTTAAAGCCCTGAAGTGTAAAGAGTGTAGCGCTGAGTATGAACTACAGGCAATCCATGTCTGTGAGTTTTGTTTCGGCCCCTTGGAAGTCAGTTACGACTATGACGCCCTACGTCGCCACGTTACCCGTGAAAGTATTCAGGCGGGACCAAATTCAATTTGGCGCTACAAATCCTTTTTGCCTGTTGCTACTGACAACCCTATCGACGTGGGCACAGGCATGACTCCGTTAGTTCGTTCTAACCGTTTGGCGCGACGCCTGGGACTCAAAAAGCTTTACATTAAGAATGATGCCGTCAATATGCCTACCCTCAGCTTTAAAGATCGGGTGGTGTCGGTGGCGCTAACTAGAGCGCGGGAATTGGGTTTTACTACAGTTTCCTGTGCTAGTACCGGGAACTTAGCTAATTCTACGGCTGCGATCGCTGCTTATGCTGGGTTAGACTGTTGCGTTTTCATCCCCGCCGACTTGGAAGCTGGTAAAGTCCTGGGTACACTGATCTACAGTCCCACAGTTATGGCAGTCCAAGGCAACTACGACCAAGTTAACCGCCTCTGCTGCGAAGTAGCAAATACATACGGCTGGGGATTTGTTAATATTAACCTCCGTCCCTACTACTCCGAAGGTTCCAAAACACTCGGCTACGAAGTTGCAGAACAACTCGGCTGGCAGCTACCAGACCATATTGTGGCACCCCTAGCATCCGGTTCGCTGTTCACAAAAATTTACAAAGGCTTCCAAGAATTTATTAAGGTGGGGCTTATCGCTGATAAGAAAGTTCGCTTCAGCGGTGCCCAAGCAGACGGCTGCTCTCCCATTGCTCAAGCATTCCGGGAAGGGCGCGATTTTGTTAAGCCCGTCAAGCCTAGCACAATTGCTAAGTCGATCGCCATTGGCAACCCAGCCGACGGTATTTATGCCTTGGATGTAGCCCGGAAAACTGGTGGCAACATTGAATCTGTTAGCGATGCCGAAATTATTGAAGGCATCAAACTATTGGCGGAAACTGAAGGTATATTCACCGAGACTGCTGGCGGGACAACCATTGCCGTATTGAAGAAACTGGTGGAAGCGGGTAAAATTGACCCCGAAGAAACTACTGTTGCCTACATTACCGGGAATGGGTTAAAAACCCAGGAAGCCGTGCAAGGCTATATTGGGGAGCCTCTGACTATTGAAGCGAAGCTCGACAGTTTTGAACGTGCCCTAGAACGCTCTCGGACTCTAGAACGCCTAGACTGGCAGCAAGTGCTTGTTTAAAAAGTCATGGTGATTGGTGACAATTGACTTTTGACCAATGACCAATGACAATTGACCAATGACAAACAAAAACATCTAAGAACTATGGCTGTAAAAGTTTTAATTCCCACTACCCTGCAAAAATTTACCAACGCTCAAGCTACGCTCGAATGTAGTGCCAACAACATTACTGAACTGCTGGATTCTATAGAGGACAATTGTCCCGGAATTAAAGGGCGGCTGCGAGATGAAAAAGGCGAACCACGTCGATTTTTGAATTTATACGTCAACGACGAAGATATTCGCTTTTTGGAAGGAATCCAGACAATGCTGAATGATGGAGATCAAGTGAGCATTGTACCAGCGGTTGCTGGAGGCTGATCCAAGTTAGGATTGGCAAAAGCGCGATCGTCAACTTTTTGTGTGCAATACTCATGGCAGAAGAAACCAATCATAATGCCGCAGTCGAGGTGGCTCCCAGCACGGTGGAAAACCAGGCTCCTAGCGTAGCTGAAGCACAAGCTCCCAGCACTGACTCACCTCAGGCAACCGATATTCCCTCCTCTAGTGCTCCCGATCCCAAAACAGCCAATCCCGATGTCAACCCGAATGCCTCTGGAGAAAAACCCACTACAGAGGCTCAACCAGGTGACATATCTTCTCAAACTTCAGTGAAACAGCCTGCCGCTAAAAAGGCTGCCAAACCCAAATCCGATGTAGAGCAGGCTGATGCTGCTAAAGGCGATGCACCAGCAGCCAAGGCAGCAAAAAAGGAGAAGGCACCAGCAGTTGAAGACAAACCCTTTGCTGAATTTATTCAACAAGACTACCTGCCCAGGGTGAAGGCAGCAATGGAAAAGCAAGGGGTTGAGGATTTAGAACTGAGGTTTGAGAAGCAAAAAATTCCCATTCGGGGATATGAAAAAGAGCCTGAATGCTGGCAAATTATTGGTCGTTGGCAGGAAAATTGGCGTCAGTTTAATATCTATTTCTTGACAGAGGATATTCAAGGACAAAGATTCTTTTCCTACTCAGAAAATCGCGGTAAACCTAGCACACTTGAAGCATTCTTGATTGATGAGCGTAAAGTGACGCTAGATTTACTGGTGTTTGGAGCCATTCAGCGCTTGAACGCTCAAAAATGGCTGGTGAGAAATTAGCTATTCGCTGAGGTAGCGTCTCGTTTCTCGTTCCATCGCTCACCTAGGAACGAGAAAGAACACCGATTGCTTCCGCAGTGGTGTTACCGAGCGGTGTCGGCTCTGCCTCCAAACAGCATTCCCAGGCAGAGCCTGGGAACGAGAAAAAGACATAAGGTTCGCCCGGAGTAGGCTTCATCCTAAAGAAAAAGTTACTTTCTTAGCAACTCTTAACAAAATTAGTCACTACCGCTCAACGATACCTTGGTAAACTGGTAGCCAGCCCGTAGTGGCGCACATGGGAGCAGACAACGAGTCATCAGTAGAGAGAAATATGGTAGATTCCCTGAAAAAACCCAGCTTTGAAGAATTAAGACCTGGAATCAAAGTTCCAGCCAAGGAAACCATCCTCACGCCTCGGTTCTACACCACCGACTTTGAGGAAATGGGGCGGATGGACATCTCGCCCAACGAGGATGAGCTAAAAGCCATTCTGGAAGAGTTTCGCGCCGACTATAACCGCCACCACTTTGTGCGGGATGCCGAGTTTGAACAATCCTGGGATCATATTGACGGAGAAACTCGTCGGTTGTTCGTTGAGTTTTTGGAGCGCTCTTGCACGGCGGAATTTTCTGGCTTCCTGCTCTATAAAGAACTAGGACGCCGTTTGAAGGATAAAAACCCTTTGTTGGCAGAATGCTTTAACCTGATGTCGCGGGATGAGGCTCGCCATTCTGGGTTCCTCAACAAGGCGATGTCCGACTTCAATGTATCTCTAGATTTGGGATTTCTTACCAAGTACCGCAAATACACCTTTTTCAAGCCGAAGTTTATCTTCTACGCTACTTACCTATCAGAGAAAATTGGCTACTGGCGTTATATCACCATTTATCGGCACTTAGAATCCCATCCCGAAAACCGCATTTATCCTATTTTCCGGTTCTTTGAAAACTGGTGTCAAGATGAAAACCGCCACGGCGATTTCTTCGATGCCATGATGAGAGCCCAACCCCAGACTTTGAATGATTGGAGGGCAAAGCTGTGGAGTCGCTTCTTTCTATTGTCGGTGTTTGCGACCATGTATCTTAATGATGTGCAGCGCTTCGGATTTTATGCTGCTATTGGTTTGAATGCACGAGATTATGACGTCTACGTGATTAAGAAAACCAATGAAACCGCTGGGCGGGTGTTTCCAGTGATGCTGGATGTAGAGAATCCAGAGTTTTATCAGCGGTTGGAAACTTGCGTGGGTAATAATGAGAAGTTGAGTGCGATCGTTAATTCCAATACGCCTAAATTCCTGCAATTCTTCCAAAAGCTGCCCTTCTACGCCTCCAATGTTTGGCAGTTGTTGCGGCTGTACCTGATAAAGCCGATTGATATGACTGCTGCCCAAGGCTCAGTCATTTAATTTCCGGTATCATTTGAGAGTAGGTGGCTCTGCCTGAGGCAGAGTCACTTTTTTTGCAATTCCTCTGCGTTTAAACTAAAAAATGAATTTCTCCCAAAGAGTTTTTTCCCTAACAATCAGCTTCTGCTTGATTTTGGGAATAATGCCTGCCCAAAGTCAACCCCAACCACAAGTAACCCCTAATCCAGCTCCCAATGATTTAGATTTGAGTCCGGAAATCATTAAAAATAGTCCCCTATTGCAGCGCTGGCGCAATCAAATACCGAATGTGATGGAAGAAATTAGGAACGATCCCAGTTTTCGGACAAGGTTTCGGCTGGGATACTCCCAATTTCCTTCAACTGGGCAAGCGGGGGGTGTGATAGTGGGTGTGGAGGATGTGTTTATTGGTGGTACTGGGTTGACTGTGAGTGGAGATTATCAGGCGGCGTTTAATGGTAAACGCACTGCTTATGGTGCAGACTTACATTATTATGTGCTGCCTTTGGGTGGTTATGTCAATGTCGCCCCTGTGGTGGGCTATCGGCATTTGGAAAGCGATCGCTATTCTACGGATGGTGTTAATGTTGGTGCTAGGCTGATGTTGGTTTTGTCTCGTACTGGCGCGGCAGATATTTCTTTGACTCAGAGTTGGGTATCTCCTGGTAGCAGTAAGGAAGTGGGGTTAACGACGCTTTCTGCGGGATATGCTTTAACAACTAATCTGCGTTTGTCTACAGATATTCAGAAGCAGAATGCTAGGCAAAACAAAGATAGTCGGGTAGGCATCGTGCTAGAGTGGATGCCTTAAAAAAGAAATAAATGACAAAATTTCCGTTTGATCGCTTTGCCAAAGACTACTTAAAAGAACTTCTATCTCCCCTTGGAGAAGTAGAAATCAGTCGCGAAGTTTCAGGGGAAGCCAGACAGGTAGATGTTTACTTTGTCCCATCATTACAACCAACACTTGCTCCTGAAATCTTAGGCCTATTAGGAAGATTTACCTCTAGTACCTGCCTGATAGAACCATTTCACATGGCAGTCAGGCTCCCTGAAGTTCGGAGTTGCCTGAGCAAACTGTTCGATATTTGTGCTAAACTAGAAAATGAAGGACAGCCAGAATCAAATTTGCCTTGGTTGTGGATACTTTCTCCGACGGCATCTTCAGCACTGCTAGAAGGTTTCCATGCCACCCCTGATGA
>CASBRB010000207.1 GCA_949127975.1 Oscillatoriales cyanobacterium PMM_0019
ACCCCGGGGGTGGGTAGGAGAAGGGGTTGGGGGATGAGGGTGAAAAAGCCCTGCGAGTGTTCCGTAGAAGCTCGTTTTCTCACTCTAAACATGTCCAACTCCAGCATAAAAAATGTGGGTAAAGACAAGGGCTCTGCCTGGGAACGCTGTTGGTGAGGCTCTGCCTCCTAATTCCACGCACCAGTCTACCGGGCGTGGGTCATGTGGGTTAAAAACTAACTGCCGACAGTCCACTGTGAAGCAGGAAGTAAACATCATTTTTGTGCATTGTTCAGCAATGTCCAGTAATGTGCAAGTTTTATAAAACAGTTCATCATGAAAGCTTACGAATTTCCAGCAAAAATAACGCCTGAAGGGAAACTGGAACTCCCTGAATCACTTCTAAAACGCTTGCCAAATGACCAAATGGTGATGGTTATTGCTCTAGTTAGCGAACAGACAGATATAGAAGAGCAAGCAACCTGGAATCGTCTAACTTCAGAACAATTCTTTGCTGGCTACGACCAAGCAGACGCTATTTATGACAAGAACCTGATGAGATCCAAAGCTTAATTGAAATCGCGGGAGAACAGTTCCTGCCGCAAATAAACTGTCTTTGGAGTCAGAGGAGGGAGTTTCTGTGCATTGTTAAATGTGGTGTCATAAGCCCAAACGCGGTTAGGTGGGCTATAAGTTTGTGAACCCCATCCACCCTTGACATGGTTAGGTGTTCCTAGGCTGATAAAAGAGCCTGTGTAGTATAAAGTTTGCACACCGCCCGTTGTTTGCGGAGTATAAGCACCAGTCAAAGGTGACCCAGCTAGCCAATTGCTCAAACCTATTAGGCATAGTTGATTAGTATTATTTACATTGTTAGGAGGTTGCCAGTCTTCGTGGAACCGTGGATAGTTCTCCAATCCACCGTTATATGCACCATTCTGTCCACCAGAACCGTTTTGTCCGCCTGTATAATCAGTTCCAGATAGTAAAGCTACATAGAGAGTCGTGTTTGTAGCATAGGGCTTTTGACCTGTTTGTCTGAAATTGGGATTTGCAGCAGAACAGTTTTGCCCTTGGGGTAAGTCTATCCAGTTATTCGACAAAACATTAAACGAATCGGCTAATATTGATGCAGGTATTTTGGGAATTGTATTAGATCCATTGGTAAGTACAGGAGGAACATTTAAAGGTCTATTAATATCTACATTGTAGTCGCCCTGAGTATAAGCGGCTTGGTCAGTTACTACAGTTAAACCCTGAACAGCTAGAGCGCCTGCTATTGAAGATTGGAGGTTAGCGCCGTTGATTAACCGCACTCCATAATTATTGGCTGTATTTCCATTGGAGTTAGGACCTAATATAGTAAAATACCAAACTAACCCCGCATCAGTGGCATCATTAAGTGCCTTAGGTTTGTTAGTAGTTGAATCGGTGTCCTGTATTGCGTTCCCTAGGGATTGCTGCTGTTGAATGGCGTCCATAAGATTCTGTACATTCACATTCAACATTCTGATATCTTTACCCTCCCGGTTGTTGTGAAATACACTATTTGAAGAAACAATAGCTTGTTCGACAATTGAGTTAGCTCCGCAAACTCCATTAGGCTGAGGATATTTAGGAATCAGATTAGCAGGAGGAGTCCCTGTTGAACAATTAGCTGCAGTCGGTGGGACTGCGGGAGTGCTGTTGGTGTTATATCCTTGGTAACCTGTGGCAGTGGTAAGGAGATTAATAAACTGTGTTGAAATAGGAGTTGTAATGTTAGAAAGTGGCTTGGCTAACGTGATAGAGTTTTTAGTAGTGTCGATACTCTGAATAGTTAGATCGTTGTAATAACTGTAAGTATAACCACCTGGAACTAAAGTGGTTTTGATAACCAGTTGATCGCCAACATTAAATCCACTAACATCCATCACGTAAAGCTTAGTAGCGTTATTGCCATAAGTACCACAATTTGCTGGAATTGGATTAGATCCTTGATATGGACAAATCAAAGGAGACTTAACTGCGTTTGGTACTTCGGCATTGAGGAGGAGGTTATTAGTTCTTGTATTATCGGGACTACTATTTGCAGTTTGGATTTGAATACTTTGAGGGTTTCCAGCATTATCGAGATTTAGAACAATTCGCAAATCAGCACTAGACCAGTAAGGCGAAGTCGGTTGGGGTAGGAATTGTCCTGGAGCCGGAACAGTTAATGCTTGTGGAACATTTACAATTCTATTATTTTGAGCATCTGAAGTAGTCGGAGTAATGGTTGTTCTAGTATTACCATTACAAGCTAGAGACGTTGTTACACCAGGAAAAGTATCTATTACCGCTCCTCCTCCTCCACAATTATTGTTTGTTTTCTGACCGCGATATATAGTTCCAACCGCACTAATTGTCCCTCCAAACTGTAGGGTGATGCCATTACCACCATTAGAGTTGAAATACAAATCACCATTGGTATGTACTGGTCCAACTAAGGACATATTAGGAGAGGGGGCAATTTCCAAATCATTGGTATAAAAAGCAGCAAACTGAAACAACGGTATGACTCGGCTCTTGAAATTCATATTCAAGATTGCACTAGGTTTATTTTGGAGTCCTAAAGGTGTGGAAAAAACTGTGTAGCGGAACTCGCTTGCATTCAGACCTTGAAATAGCTCCCCAGGACCAATGACGATAGGATTGGGGTTTTTAGGGTCTGTGGTCATGTAGGTATACGCTATCCGTTGACCACCTGGAAAATTAGCGTCTGGAAAGGTATACTTCGTACAAGCATAATCGAGGGTACCCAGAGCGGTGCCCGAACCAGTGGCGCACGTTTGCCAACTAGGTGGTGATGGTGCAGTACCCTGGGGGGTGTTTTGATTCAAAAAAATCTGCCGAACTATTTCAGCCCGCTGGTTTAAACCAGCCTCACCGTTATAAAAACCTGAATTACTATCAAAAGAAGCTCGGGCAGTTGCCTGTTCTAGTCTACTAACTAGAGAGTAGGTTCCTAACAAAGCTAGCAGCACCAAAATCATGCTAACAGTTAGTAATAAAATAAATCCTTCTTCTTGATTTTTGGTTTTCCGTTGGAGACGCAACAACAGAAACCTTAAGTATCGCCATTGTTTATCAAGGGATTTCATAGTTTTCATCCTACTTATGGTATTGGTACGTTTATAGTCAATTTATGCAAAATCTTTTAGCTATTGGCTAAGAGCATTGCGCGGATAAAACTTGCTTGTCAACACAAGATAATCGTCCCTTACGCCAACATAATTGGGGCTAGGGCTAGGAACAGGAGCGCTAGGATCGATCGCCGTCAGGCTTACTTGTATTGATTTAATATTCCTCCACTGATCTGTTGGATTATTAAAAGTAGTTTGTGAGGTGGCGACATTTTTCACCCAAACTTGAAAATTTAACTTGCTCATGTTGTTTACTAACTTATATTGGAGGTTATCAGTACTCGGGTTGATGGTTAATTGGAGTATATACTTACCAGCATTACTTGGATCTGGGATCAATGTGTACTGCCGCTCTTCCATGAGATAAACAAAACAATTTGTATTTAGATTGACAGAATCACTGGGACAACCATTATTAAGACTAGAATCATAATTTTTTTGCCAAGTAGGAGTGGCGGTAGCTTTATGAATTGCGTAACCGTAAGCTAGTGGCGGTGCTGCTGTCGGTGTTGTTATTGCCGATGTCGGTGCCTGCAAATAGCCTTCGTTATCGTAATAGAACGATTCTCCGTAAGGAGGAGTTCCTGCTGGTAGTGGTGCTGAGTTATATATATAAGCTGTTGCTTTACCGATACAGCCAGGTGCGGCAGTTGGTCCACAGCGGATATTTTGCCATTCTATAAGATTTCCAGGCCAATTAAGTTGTGTTGTACTAGCTCCAACTACTTTACAGTTCTGATTTGGGCCCAGAGCTGCGCTTATATAGTAAGATACCACTATTACCTGAGTGTTGCTCCCGGCAGTGAGGGCTGGTGCAGTGCCGGTTGTGGGTTGACAAACTGGTAGAGCTGTAGATGAGAGACTACGACGGATTGTTAGTACTTGTTGACCGCTCACAGTATTCAATTCGATCGCTGGAAAATTTGCGGGCAATCGCTCACCAGCTTGCTTGATATCCGGTCCAATCATATCCATTGCCGATCGCAAGTTCTGGTTGACAGTAGTTCTGACTTGATCCTGGGCGTAAAGCTTGCGATCGAACAACATCACAGTAAATGCCAATCCTACAACGATAGAGGCTATGAACATGCTGATCAAAAGCTCTACCATGGTTATCCCATCATTGGAATTTCGTATAAGCAGTTTCCACAGTATAAATCGTCTTTCCATTGTACTGTACCTCTAAATGAATGTATCTACTTGAGCTTGGGTTGCAAGTAAAGCCTGCCTGTCCACAGTAAGTAATACTGGCACTAAAAGAGTGTAATGGAGTCGGAGTGCTGCTTGCTGTTGATAAAGCTGTCAGTGATGGGGTTGCTGTATAGGGATTAGAAGGCAAGTCATTATAAGTCTTGATTCCACTCATAGGGAATGTACTGATATCACTTTGCCTTAAGTCGTCCAGAATCTGTTGAGATACAGCAACAGCTTCCATTCTCATTCCACTTTTTATAGCGATAGTACGGTTGTATAGAAAAATATCTGTCAAAGAAAACAGAGAAACACCCAAAATTGTTAGCGATACTAAAGCTTCAATAATCGTGAATCCTTCTTCGCTCGATCGCACTTTTCGCTTCATGGTGTTACACCTCCTCCAAGAAAAACTTCAACCGTCTGAGTTTTGTTACTTTTTAAATCCTGCAAAGTCAACTGAACGTCATTATCAGCAAGTCCTCGGGGCTTGTAACAAAGGCTCCAGCTAGTAGCAGTAGCCTGTGCAATACCATTAATAGTAGTAGGTTGTACCATTTGTACCTTAATCGGAAAAGTCAAATCACTGGTAGAAAAACTATAATCAGTGGTCCAGCCTGTTGTAGCAGTACAACTGGTGGTATTATATTCTACTAGCAACTGGTTGGCTGGAATTGCTGCACCTGGGTCTGGTTTGATGCGATAGTATGATGTTGTTGTTATCGCTTTAGCCCGAGCAAACTTGAAAGTGCTAATCAGTTGGGTGGTAGCACTAGGTAAAGATTTATTTACCAGAAGTACTTGGGGTGAAACTATCGCTACTAAAATTCCTATCAGGATTAAAATAGCTAAAATTTCAACCAGAGTATAGCCTTCGCACAGGTTCAGGTCTCTTTTAGCTTGCTGGATTTCTTTTTCACTTCTCCTGAATGATAACTCTCCTCCTTGCTGGGTTGTTGGCGGGATTCCCTCCCGCGACTTCACCAATGCTCCACAAGGGGGGTAGCCATCCACGTTCAAGGGTTCCCCTCGGTCATTCCGGTCAAATTTATGATAAGTTTTTGACATATAGCGACTCCTGCGGTGGCAAACAGTTATAATTGCCTCGATCAAGTTAGTACAACTATAATTAACCACTTGTGGCGCTCCTTGTTACATGAAAGATTAGAGATCTACTCATTAAATAGAGGCACGCTTGACGTTGAGAGGGTACACCTTGTTTAAGGTAATACGCTCAAGCATCCATCTCATTACCTGCAAAGAGGTAATCTTGGATGGGTATTCCACCCCTCCTAATTATAGTATGCCCCAAATTTCTCGATAAGTAACACCAGCTTAAAAAAAAATTTTCTCGCTTAGGCTCAAGCCCCCTCCCCGTAAAGATACTGGCAAGGTGGTTTCATACAAAAAAAGAAAAAAAAGCTCGAAGATTGCTCATCACTACCAAAGGGTTTTGACTACACCCCTTCTCCCTGGATGGGAGAAGGGGCTGGGGGATGAGGGTGAAAAAGCATGATTGGGAGATTTTTATTTATTGGTATGAAACCACCTGCCTCCCCGTAAAGATATTGGTGCCTCTTCAAACCACCTAAATCTCCAGGCTCCCTCCTTACTCCCTTCCCGGACTTACGCCGCATGGGCATATGTAGGGGCAATCCCCCTGTGGTTGCCCCTAGGTTGGGCGGAAAGTTTTTTTCTCGTTCCCAGGCTGAGCCGGGAACGAGGGGGTACCTGGATGTGCCGAACTTTGACTTTATTGACTTGGCAAGACAGTGATTTTTAACTAAATTAGGGTACTGTCTTGCCAGTCGATCGCAGGCGAGAGCGTTTCATCATTGAGTTAGAACCACAGGGCTTTCACGCTCCCGAATTTTTTGCCTAATAGCCAAACACCTGTACCAAAAGCACCCAGTATTAGCAAACCGTTGCCCGTTGCTGGCTCAGGTGTTCCTACTGGAGTAGTGTCTTGGATGATTGGTGTATAAGTGAGAGTGTCAAAAGCATATGTGAAAGCAGCAGTCTTCGAAGGAGTAACAACTACCTTGTTCACTGAAGCACCATTATAAGTAAATACTGCATCACTCAATGCGCCATCGGGAGTGGTGCTGACTTGTTGAGTGTAAATGGGATTTGAACTTGATGAGTTATATAGGTCTACTGTAAACCCATTGGGAACGGGATTGGCGTTATTCAGCCCTAAAGCAAATGAAAGCAAGGAACTAGCTTGTGTAGGTGTTTGAAAGTTGAATTGCAGGGCATCTTGTGTAGTACCTACCAGGCTTGGTGGGATAATTTTAGTGGAGCCGAGTTGGTTGGAGACTGTGAAGTTAGTTGGATCAAAACCAGGGCCATTGTTAGTGACAGCAAATGTCACCCCTTGATTCGCTTGAGCGCCCAGCTGCGTAACCGTCTTACCGTTTATCGGGGTTCCTTGTGTTATGAGTGCGTTAGTACTGGTGTCGATGGTGGTGGGACCAAAGTCGATAGTGACTGCGCCTGCCGCTGTTCCTGTGCCCAGAGCGAGAAACGCTGCCCCAACTATAGCTAGCGATACTTTGTTCAGAGTAGCCATTGAGTTCATCTCCTCAAAAAAAGTGAAACCTGACCATAATGATACTTTAATTTCCCACCGAATTGAATACCTGAGTAGTCAGCAAATCGGAGTAAAACGGATCTTCTCGTTCCATCACAAGAGAGAACGAACATTTGAGAGCAGCCCTTTGGGGAGGGGCAACCACGGGGGTAGGG
>CASBRB010000208.1 GCA_949127975.1 Oscillatoriales cyanobacterium PMM_0019
AGCTTAGTATTTGAAGCCTAGACCAGCTTGGACGCTAACAGCTTGGGAGTTGCTGTTTTTGTAAGCGTTAATTCCCAGGTCAGCGTTGCCGTATAAAACCACGTTATCACCAAACTTCCGTTCTGCTCCTACGGTCACTACAGGGGCATTCTTATCACCAAGGGGAGTATTGCCCTTCCGATCGCCTTGTACGAAATTATAGCCACCACCGACGAAGAAGTTGGTGTTTTTAGCGACGCCGAGGTCTAAGGTAACTTTCGGGGCGATCGCACTTGATTGATCGTTATATAGAACCTGACCCCTGAAAGAAACTGGAGCTTTGGGAAGAGCAACGCGAGCTGAAATATTACCACCGAACTTAGTGTCTTCTCCGGTTCCACCCTTAATAACACCTGTTCCTACACCAGCACCAACGTAGCTATCATTCGTTCCTTTGGTAGGGATAGTATCGGCAAAGGCACGGCTACTTGATGCGACAACAGGAGCAATTACTAGAGCAGACATCAGAGAGATTTTCAGAGCATTGTTGAGAGAGCGTTTCATAGTTGATTCCGTTAATTGGTAGAGGATTTTTTTGCTTTCTTACTTTCTTAGTCGTGGCAACAGAACAGATTGTTCCAGCGATTCTTAGTGACGAGCTTTTTTTTTTAACGCCTACCTATACCCAAAGACCCAAATATATCAAGTCGTGTAAACCCATAAAAAAGTTCCTGGATGGGCGCAAGGTTTGCCAGCGCTTTAATAAGACAAACAGCAAAAATTTAACAGGACTTACGCACTGCCTCTCTATATAGAGGGTTTCTAGGGGCAAACCCCGCCGACCGTTGCCCCTATATATGTCCAATCTGCGTAAGTCCTACAGTACTGTAGCACTGCCTCTATAGCGGGTTCGTAGGGGCAAACCCCCTGTGGTTGCCCCTATATATGCCAGTGTGCGTAATTCCTGTTTAATAAAGATAAAGAGTATTAAAGTCGTCGTCACCAAGCAAAAAGTTCCAGAAAATTACATTTATATAACTTGCAGTTGCCAACATCAAAACGTTGTTTCTCTAGCCTAGTAATTTTGACTGTAGTGCGCGAGGACGGGTTTTAGTACGGCAATCAGTAATGCTCGTCCTCAAGGTTCAAGGTCGAGTCAATTTAAAATCGAGATGGAATAGTCTACAACCACGGGGTAACAGTCGGCATGAAACGGCTCGTTCTGATTGCTGGATTTGAATCATTCAACGCTGACTTGTACCGGAAAGCGGCGCGGTTGGCTACTTCCCGCTGCCCTGACTTGGATATCCGGGTGTTTAGCGATCGCTCCCTGACGACAGAACCTGCCGTCGTAGAAGCCGCACTCCAAGACGCCCAAGTATTCTTCGGCAGTCTCCTATTTGATTATGACCAAGTGATGTGGCTGCGATCGCGCATTCAACACATCCCCATTCGCCTCATCTTTGAGTCAGCCCTAGAATTAATCAGCCTTACCCAGATTGGTGCCTTCAAAATGGGCTCTAGCCCCAAAGGCATGCCCAAGCCGGTGAAATTCATCCTCGACAAATTCAGCAATGGACGAGAAGAAGACCGCCTCGCCGGGTATATCAGCTTTTTGAAGGTTGGTCCCAAGCTGCTAAAATATGTGCCCGTGCAAAAGGTACAAGACCTCCGCAACTGGCTAATTATATACGGTTACTGGAACGCCGGGGGACCAGACAACGTGGCGTCTATGTTCTGGACGCTGGCAGAAACATACTTAGGGCTAAAGGTAGGAGAGATTCCGCCGCCGATTGAAACCCCGAACATGGGATTATTGCATCCCGACTATCAAGGCTTCTTTGAATCCCCCCGCCAATATCTGGAATGGTATCACCGTAGTGACAGGAGAATCTCACCAATTGTGGGCATCTTGCTATATCGCAAGCACGTTATTACCAAACAGCCTTACATTTCCCAGTTGATTCGCCACTTCGAGGCAGTAGGGCTGTTACCCTTACCCATATTTATTAATGGTGTGGAAGGGCACGTAGCGGTGCGGGATTGGATGACAACCGACTACGAACAAACTCAACGGCAGTTGGGCAACCTTGAGACACCCTCCCTATCGAGTGAGGCGGTGTCGGTGGATGCGATCGTCTCTACTATTGGCTTCCCCTTAGTAGGTGGTCCGGCTGGTTCAATGGAAGCAGGGCGTCAGGTGGAAGTAGCTAAGCGCATCCTCAGCGCCAAAAATGTGCCTTACCTCGTCGCCGCACCGCTGCTAATTCAGGATATTCACTCTTGGACGCGCCAAGGCATTGGGGGGTTGCAAAGTGTCGTGTTATATGCATTGCCAGAACTGGATGGGGCAATTGACACCGTGCCACTCGGTGGTTTGGTGGGAGAAGACATTTATCTAATTCCAGAACGGGTAAAACGTCTCACTGGCAGATTGAAGCACTGGATTGAACTGCACAAGACACCTGCCTCTGAGCGCAAAATTGCGATTATTCTCTACGGGTTCCCTCCGGGCTATGGTGCTACGGGTACGGCAGCGTTGTTGAACGTGCCGCGATCGCTTCTGAAATTACTCCACGCACTCAAAGAGCAGGGTTACAATGTCGGCGAGTTACCAGAGGACGGGGAAGAACTCATCAGCCTGGTGAAAGCAGCGGATGAGAACTCCACCAACGATAATCCAAAATTCGTTAAGGCTCGTACCCTGGAAAAATGGCTGGGATACCTGCTCACCACCCGCATCAAGAAACAATGGAAATCCCTCACTGACAGCGGTATTAAAACCTATGGAGATGAATTTCTCATTGGTGGGGTGCAACTGGGTAATGTATGGATTGGGGTACAGCCGCCTCTAGGGATACAGGGAGATCCGATGCGGCTGATGTTTGAGCGTGACTTGACGCCTCATCCCCAGTACGCAGCTTTCTATAAGTGGCTGCAAAACGAATTTCAAGCTCATGCCGTAGTTCATTTTGGGATGCACGGCACTGTTGAATGGTTACCTGGTTCTCCCTTGGGCAATACAGGCTATTCCTGGTCTGATATTCTCCTAGGAGATTTACCAAATATATATGTATATGCCGCTAACAATCCTTCTGAGTCTATGCTGGCAAAGCGCCGGGGCTACGGGGTGCTGATTTCCCATAATGTACCACCCTATGGGCGTGCTGGGTTATACAAAGAGTTGGTAGCGCTACGGGACTTAATATCAGAGTATCGGGAAGACCCCAAAAAGAATTATGCCCTCAAGGAAGCTATCTGTAAGAAGATTGTGGATAGCGGGGTGAATGTGGATTGTCCTTTTGAAGATGCCCAGCGTCTGGGTATTGCCTTTACACCGGAAAATGCCCGGATGTTCAGCGCTGATGCATTTAACCGCTATCTTGTCAAGATGTATGAATACTTACAAGTGCTGGAAAGTCGCCTGTTTTCTTCTGGGTTACATACACTAGGCGAGGTGCCTGACTCAGAAATGTTGGTTTCCTATCTCCAGGCTTATTTCGGAGAGGAGTTACCAAAAGACATGGTAAGTGAAGTAGCCTCTGGAAAGAATCCTTATCACCCTCCCATTACCAGGAGGGCTAAGGAGCAAACCACTCATTCACTCTCTTCGACGGAAAAAGGTGGAGCAGAGTTCCCACAACGCCTAGAGGAAGCTTGGCTGCTTCGTGAGTTGTTGATGCAGACAAGCGATGAACTAACCAACCTACTCCGGGGACTTAATGGGGAATATATTCTGCCAGCACCGGGGGGTGATTTACTGCGAGATGGTCCCGGTGTCTTACCTACAGGGCGGAATATTCATGCTCTAGATCCCTATCGAATGCCTTCAGCAGGGGCTTATGAGAGGGGGAGAGATATAGCCCAACAACTTATTGCCCAACACCAAAAAGAATACGGCGAGTACCCAGAAACTGTAGCGGTGATGCTATGGGGGTTGGATGCAATTAAAACTCGCGGTGAATCCTTGGGCATTCTCCTAGAATTAGTGGGGGCTGAACCTGTCAAGGAAGGTACGGGGCGAATTGTCCGCTATGAGCTGAAACCATTATCTGAGGTAGGACATCCCCGGATTGATGTATTGGCTAATCTCTCTGGTATTTTCCGGGATACCTTTATCAATATTATTGAATTGCTAGACGATTTGTTCCAACGGGCGGCTGATGCTGAGGAAACCCAGGAACAGAATTTTATCCGCAAACACGTTTTGGCTCTGCAAGCCCAAGGTGTAGAGAATGCTTCAGCGCGATTGTTTTCTAACCCTGCTGGAGATTTTGGTTCTTTGGTGAACGATCGCGTGGTGGATGGTAACTGGGAATCTGGGGATGAGTTGGGGAATACTTGGCGGGATAGAAATGTTTTCAGTTATGGCAGACAAGATAAAGGTCAATCCCGCCCAGAAATCCTCAAACAACTGTTACAAACCACCAATCGAATTGTGCAAGAAATTGATTCTGTTGAATATGGACTTACCGACATTCAAGAATATTATGCCAACACTGGTGGTTTAAAGAGGGCGGCGGAAAAACAACAAGGTAAGAAAGTTAAAGCTAGCTTTGTGGAAAGTTTCTCCAAAGATAGTACACCGCGAAATTTAGAAGATTTGCTGCGGATGGAGTATCGCACCAAATTGCTTAACCCCAAATGGGCAGAAGCGATGGCTAATCAAGGTTCAGGCGGTGCTTATGAAATTTCCCAAAGGATGACAGCGTTAATTGGTTGGGGTGGTACGGCTGATTTTACTGATTCGTGGGTGTACGAGCAAGCTGCTGATACTTACGCTTTAGATCCAGAAATGGCTGATAAATTAATCAAGGCAAATCCTGAAGCCTTCCGCAATATTGTCGGCAGGATGATAGAAGCTTCGGGACGGGATTTTTGGCAACCAGATCCAGAAAAGTTGGAGAAGCTGCGCGAACTGTACGATTTAACAGATGAGGAACTAGAAGGTGTTACAGTTGGTTAAACACTATCCTGAAGTTAAGTAGGTGGACATAACTAAACTACTCCAGCACAGGGTTAGCTTGCGGTTGTATGTTGCCGCAACCACTCAGCAAATGCCTCACGCCCTACTGCACCTGATACCACTGCCAAGATAACTTGCTCCTGCTCATCCACAGAAGCACTAATTTCCAAACCATTCAAGATGAGAAAGGTTTCCATTGCAGCGTGACCAGTACGTTTATTCCCGTCAACAAAGGGATGATTCATGATGATTGAGAACCCCAAAGCAACCGCTTTATCGATGACTGTTGGATACAGATCCTCACTGCCAAAAGTCATGCGGGGCTGAGCAATTGCAGATTCCAGCAAACCCAGATCGCGAATGCCCAATCCCCCTGCTGATTGCTTAATAATTCGACGATGCAGATCCATTACTTCAACAAGCGTCAGATAACGCATTATGCCAAACGTCGGTAGAGTTCAGCGTTTTTGTTAAGCACGTACTCTGCTGCTTGAGTAAAATCCCTTTTGGGAGAACTGAGCCAGTCTTCTATGTTTGCACGTAGCAAGGCTTCAGGAGGAATTCCATGCACTCTTGCTAGATCTTGTAGCTTTTGAAATTGGCTGTCTGGAAGGTCAATGGTGATAGAAGCCATAGCTGCCGCTCTCCCGGTATCTCTGAGTAAATTTTAACATGACGGGGCTACCAGCTTCCCGGACTCCTTTAGGAGCTAATGGGCGGTTTTTTTTGCAGTTGCCATAATTTCTAGATTTTTCTAGAATTCGATCGAACTAGAGCAATTGCGTAGAAGCCTATATCCGTAGGGGCAATCCCCCTGTGTGTGCCCAGTGTGCCCAGTCGGCTACAGTACTGAAACAAAATAATATGGGAGGTCTATCATTTGCCAGATACTTATCATAGAAATTGCCAACTTGGTGCTTCTCGCCGTCGGTTGGAAGATGCTCGCGCCTTGCATAGCCAGAAACGTTGGACAGCGTCCTTGAACATCAATGGAGCGGAAATGTACGCTAAGAACCATTACAG
This sequence comes from Oscillatoriales cyanobacterium PMM_0019, assembly GCA_949127975.1. Taxonomy (GTDB): domain Bacteria; phylum Cyanobacteriota; class Cyanobacteriia; order Cyanobacteriales; family CASBRB01; genus CASBRB01. The sequence goes on from CASBRB010000208.1 coordinate 5,969, forward strand.
CTAAAATTCTGGGTTAAGAATAAGTTTTCTTTATATAGCTACGACCACAAGCCATATAAATCGAATTTAGATATAAATTAAACTTATTAATTGAATTCAAGAAAGTATGAAAGCTTCATGGCTAAAACCCACATCCAGTAAAGTTTACAGCCTTAGCGTACATTTTAGTTTTATTGCTACTCAAGGGCAGAATACAGCTCTGAAATAATCCTGCGTCCTAAGGCATTAATAGAGGCTTTTCCATATGTTTCTGAACAACGGTATTTTCACAGAACGTTCGCGTCCCAAAGATCCTCCCCCTCGCGTCTATGCTGTTGCTGAGTTGTACCTATATGGGCTGAAAATGGTTCGTAAGGGACAACGGTAGCTGTAGGTTGGGTTGAGCGATAGCGAAACCCAACATAAACCCACCTTAACACTGGTGATGTTGGGTTTCGTTCTACAATTACAGTACTTACGCACTGCTTCTACATATAGCGGCTCGTAGGGGCAATCCCCAAGTGGGTTGCCCCTATATGTGCCTAGTCTGCTACAGTACTGAATTACTGATGTTGGGTTTCGTTCCTCAACCCAACCTACAATTACTACCACCAGTTTTAGGTAATTTATCTAAGGAGAGTACGTCACTAATGAGCCGTCATCTAATTTCCTCTGGTTCATCCTTCGAGCGAGATATTGGTTACTCTAGAGCAGTTGTTGATGGTGATTGGGTTTTTGTTTCAGGGACAACTGGTTTCGATTACAGTACGATGACTATCTCAGATGATATTGTCGAACAGGCAGATCGGTGTTTTAAGAATATTAACGCTGCACTGGCAGAAGCAGGATGCACGATTAAGGATGTAGTGCGAGTTCGCTACATTTTACCCTTACGAAAAGATTTTGAACCTTGCTGGCCAGTAATTCGTAAATATTTGGGTGAGGTTAGACCAGCAGCGACTATGATTGTTGCGGGGCTCTCAGATCCCCGGATGCGGATTGAAATCGAGTTGACAGCACGACGTACCCAAAGCTAATTTTAATCAGGACTTACGCAGAATGGGCATATATAGGGGCAACCACAGGAGGATTGCCCCTACGAACCGTTATATGTAGAGGGAGTGCGTAAGTCCTGTTTAATGTTTAATGAGAAGCATCACCCCTACTACAGCGAAGGCGGTTGCTGCCACTCGTTGAAATAGCTTTGGTTGAATAAATTTTTTGGCTTGACAACCAACTATGACTCCAATCGCTGTTACTGCCCAAAGCGCTAGGGTTGCTGACGTGAAAATTGTGAGCAGAGCGTCGTGATACTTCGCAGCTAAAGTAGCTGTTGCTAGTTGAGTCAAGTCTCCCCATTCGGCAACAAAAATGGTCATAAATGCTGATGCCATAGACTTGGAAAAACGTAGTGCCTTTCCTTTGGGGTTACAGTCAACCTCCTCAGCAACAGGCTCTTGCCTACGCCACATCATGACAGCAAATACCAGAAACAGAATACCTGCTGCCATTTGAACAAACTCATGGGGCAACAGACTCAGTAAACTGCCAAAAGCGACTGCTACCAAGCTCTGAATCACAAAGGCGGCGGCGGCACCCAAAAAGACTGCAAAAGGATTGTGACAGGTTGCTAGAAACAGGGCAGCGAAAGCCGTTTTATCCGGCACTTCAGCCACAAATATCAGTGCAAATGTGGAGACAAAAAGATCTAAGTTCATTACCGTGCAGCTACCAAACTCCTCAGAATTGTTCGCAATTTCTCTGAGTGAGCTTGATGAGAGCAATGCCACTTCATCAAGCTCACCTCAAACGTGAACTTGATGAAGGTCTCGCTCCCAAGATTTAGAGCTTCAGCTAGCTAGCATACAAATCAAGCTTGCTGATGGTCAAAAACTTGTTACCTGAGCCAGGCTATAAGCCAGTATGTTGACTCAGATAGGCTGCACTGTTTTTTCAGCCAGCAGCTACTCCCCTTCATATATTTATCAAGATATATGATATTTTTCAATTTGTCAAGTTTACGGGAAATGAATTTCCCGTGTCGCCCTGCATCCACCGGATGAATCACGGTGGTTTTGGGCTAACCGTTTTTTTATCATATTTGTTTCATATTTATTTCATATTTATTTCACATTTCTGAGCAAACGTAGTCCACTTAATGTCACAATAACCGTAGAACCTTCATGCCCAATTACGCCTAAAGGCATATTTATATGTCCAGCAAAATTGGCTATTAATAGGAGGGCGATCGTACTCAGTGCAAATGTGATGTTTTGTTTAACAATGGCTTGAGATCTACGACCTAACTTAATAGCGTGTTCCAGTTTTTCTAGGCTGTCTGCCATCAAAATTACATCTGCTGTTTCCAAGGCTACATCACTGCCAGCTACTCCCATTGCAATTCCCACCGATGCTTGAGCAAGTGCTGGTGCATCGTTAATGCCATCACCTACCATTGCCACAGTTTGATACTGTTTTTGTAGGGAGCGGATTACGTTAACTTTATCTTCAGGTAGCAGTTCTGCATATACCCGATCGATCCCTATTTCTTGAGCAATACTGCAAGCTGTAATTTCGTTATCTCCCGTCAACATAACGATTTGTTCAATTCCCAGTTTTTTCAGTTTAGCGATTACACCTGATGCGCCAGAACGCACTGTATCTGCTACAGCAATTATCCCTAGTACCACCCCTGCATAAGCAACCCACACTACTGTTTTGCCCTCTTTTTCTAACACCTGACTCAGTTTAATCAGGTTTTCTGGAAAATCGTTTGTTTGTTGCTGAACAAATGCCGCTTTACCTACGATAGCCTTTTGGTTATCGATTTCTCCCATAATGCCTTGTCCAGTTTGAGCTTGAACTTTTACAGCTTGATGCCATTGCAATTGTTTAGCCCGAGCTGCTTGGACGATGGCATCGCCTATCGGATGTTCAGACAAGCTTTCTAGGGCAGCAGCAACCTGAAGTAATTGAGTTTCATCCTCAACGCTTTCTGCAAAAACTTTAACAACTTGAGGATTGCCAGTAGTCAGAGTACCTGTTTTATCAAAAGCGATCGCTCTGATTCTCCCCATTGTCTCCAACTGAGTACCACTCTTAAACAAAATACCTGCCCTGGCTCCATTGGCAATTCCAGATAGTAGAGTTGGCATAATCGATGCCATCAACGCGCAGGGAGAAGCAACTACTAAAAAAATTAGCGATCGATAAATTGTAGTCTCCCACTTCCAGCCTAAAAGCAAACTGGGTAAGATTGCTAACAGTAATCCAGTCAAAACAATTACGCGAGCATAACCCCGCTCAAATCTTTCGATAAACTGCTGCGATGGAGGAGTCTCAGTTTGTGCTTGTTCTACAAGTCGAATCACCCGCTGAATTAGGCTGCTTTCCGGCGGTTGATGTACCTTTAGTCTCAAGGCACCGTTACCATTGATGGTACCAGCAAAAACTTCATCCCCCACTGTTTTTTCAACAGGCATCGATTCTCCGGTGATAGGTGCTTGATTGAGGGTGCTATAACCTTCAATAATTACTCCGTCTGTAGGAATTATTTCTCCAGGCTTTACTATCACTTGAGCGCCGATTTGTAATTGCGAGATAGGAACAATTTCCTCGGTGCCATTCACTAGCACTCTTGCTGTATCTGAAGTTAAACTCATCAGGCTGTAGATGCTATTCTCTGTACGCCGCATCGCGTAGCCTTCCAGGGCACCACTAATAGCGAATATCAAAATCAGGATGGCACCATCAACAAGCAGGTAATACTCACGCCGCCATAATCCCAATCCAGCAGCTCCCAAGGCAGCAACAATCATCAGCAAGTCAACATCCAAGTCTTTTTCTCGGAATAAAGTTGTCAGCCCCTCTCGTGCGCTTTCATAACCGCCAATTACATACGCTGCGGGTAGAATCAACAATCCCAGTCCTACCCAACCTAAGTGCAGTGCGAGCCATCCCAGGAAAACGAGTAAACCGCATATAATCGCCGCCAGAGCATCTGGATGTTCTTTGATGAGCTGGCTAACGGAAGGAGTGGAGATAGAGCGATCGATCATCGGAGAATAATTTGTAATGGTTAGACTGTCTCAGTCTAAACGTTGACACTAATGTCAATGTCAAGGGTTTCAACTAAACTTATAGATATGACCAGTGAATATTTGACCATTAAAGAACTCACAGAAGTTATCGGTGGAGGGATTACCCCCAGGATGGTACGGCATTACCATCAGTTGGGGCTGTTACCTCCGGCTCAACGCTCCCCAGGAAATTATCGGCTCTATACCCAAGCCGATGTGCGTCTTCTGCGGCGGATTGTGGCACTCAAACAGCAAGGGTTCCAGTTGTCTCACATTCGTCAGTTACTTGCCTCCTCAGAAGCAGTGGAATGTAACACATTAATGACTCAGTTGATGCAGCAATATCGCTCTGTGGTGCAACAACTGGCACGACTACGACAAACGGCATCAGCGTTAGAAGGGTTGCTGGGGCGCGATCGCTCATGTCAAAATATTCAAGCAGAAGCACTAGCCCAGCTAAAGTTGCTAGAAGTTGAAACCCAAAATGGTTTAGGCGACTTGGAACAGCTTTGGCACAGCCTGGATGCGGAAGCTGGCGCTCATCCAGAAGCCTTTGAGGAATCCTTAACCCGACTATTGCCGGATCTTTCTAACCGTTCCGAGATTGAAGTGGATTTACTTATCTCACTGGTATTGGCTTGTGGAGATGTTAGTCTACTGCATTTTGTGCGCTTGAGCAAAGGAGCGCTGACGGCAGCACGTTTCGCCCTCAAAGCTGGGTGTCTAGTTGTAGGAGATGTGCCGAGCCTAGTTGCTGCCTTCGATAAAACTAGATTGGCACATCTGAAATGTCACTGGGAAACTTTGATTGATAATCCCCACATTAATAATGCAGCAGAAGCCGAACAAGCATTCTGGCACGAACGTCTGTGGCAGGAACGGTTGCAGCAGTTGCCAAGTGGATGCGTATTGGTAATTGGATATGCACCATCTGCTCTCATGGCAGCTTGTGCAGCTATTGAACAGGGTTGGATTCAACCAGCACTTGTGATTGGTATGCCGATTGGATTCAGTCACGCCCCTGTAGCTAAGCGAAGGTTAGCACGCCTTAGCACCCCATACCTGACTATTGAGGGAAACTTAGGAGGTGGGCTGTTAGCAGCAGTGGCTCTCAATGCTTTAGTTGAATCACTTTTAGAAAAACCAGATTGTCATTGTTATCTGGAAGCAGACAAGTGATAATAATAAGGAAGGATTTGCTAGATTTTTAAGATGGCTTACAGCGACTTCAAAACCCTCAATCATGCACTGACTGCTTTTAACTTGAACCTAGTTAACCACTTTGGGTTGTTTGCGAGCGTGGAACCGATCGCTCCATCAGCAAAACTCGCAGAGCAAATTTCCGATAATTTCGATCTGGCTCTAGCTATCTCCACCGAGAAAGCGCGATCTGAACTAATCGTCACCCCCATCCTTCTCGACATCTACCACCGATGCCGCCCTAATCTATCGCTATTTAGCGGCAGTGCTTTGTCAGTTGATGCCACTCAGGGATTAAATGGGGAATGCGACTTCATCTTATCTGCTTCGACCAATCAGCTTGAGGTGTCCGCCCCCGTACTTACCATTGTTGAAGCCAAGAACAATGATATTAAGTCAGGGTTGGGACAATGCACTGCCCAACTCGTCGGAGCGCAACGGTTTAATGAGTCACAGCAGAAAACCATGATGGTTTATGGCGCGGTGACAACGGGATCTGACTGGCGATTTATGCGCTTGCAGTCTAACCAGCTAGAGGTCGATTTAACTGAATATTTTGTGCCACCGCAGATTGCCACCGTTCTGGGAATTTTGTCTCAACCATTTATCTTCAATGGCAAGCAAATATAAGTTTTGCTTAGATTACATGAAGTAGAGCAGGAGTAAGAAAATGATATTTATCCCCTCTACTTTACGCGGTCTTTGTAGCCGCCAGCATAATCAATTACACACATCGTTCTATACCGTTTATGAGGCCCGCAAGCAACTCCAGCAATTCGGTATTGTGGTGTAAAAATGTTTTTTCTGTGACCTCGATCGGCCACCCCATCATCAACAATCAACTGCATCACCACTTGCTGAGGGACGGCAGGTCCATACATGATGTTTTCTCCCACAATTGTTTGCCAAGAACCATAGCGGTTCACTCTGTCCCAGGGTTTGCTACCATCGCTGCTATTATGACCAATAGCACCTTTTGGTCCTTGGTCTTTAACATGATCTCTAGCAGCCAAAGACATCCCTCTGGACATACTAATAGGTGGCATCGGCTCGATAGCTTTCAAAGCTCTCACCGCCTCATCAACTGGCGTAACTCCTTCTTGAGTAATGATGGGAATTTGTCCAGGAAGATCTAATTCTTTGCCTTTATAATACTTTCTCATGCTCTGCAACCAAGCTGCATAAGCTGTGGGATTCCTCCGCGCCCGATTGGTTTCAGCAATTATCCCTTGCTCTACAGACGAGAGATTACCACTACCGCCTGGTTGACGCGACGCTAATGCCACTTCCGATTCTGATTCAGGTGGAGTCTCCTTGGTTTGGGTCAAACTAGCGGAAATCGAGGAGGAAACTTCATTCAGACGACTCTGCAAGGAAGGAGAGTTTAGTACTGTAGCAGATAAAGCCGCTATCAGGGTCAGTGGGGCGATCGCCCAAAATAAAACTTGACGCATCCCTAGGTGATTTTTTTGTTACAATTCTTAACAACGGCAAAAATACTGTACTCAAATTGACAATATTTCTAGAAATTTTTATAAACCTCTTGCCTAGATCGTACCACTATTAATTATAATTGCCTATCTAGCCAGCGAAGTTTCGCAATACCTGCCTAAGAGGGAAAGGGAGAGGGAGAGGTAAGAATTGTATTTTCCTTCTCCAAGTAAGCCACCTGCTATCAGGGCTAGTGGGGGCGATCGCCCAATATAAAATTTGACGCATCATCAGGTGAGACTCTTGTGAAACGCTCAATCCACCACTGAGATCAAGCCATTACGCACACCATACAGAATTAAGTCTACCAAAATTCTATCTTTTGACGCAAGCAAATTTTGAGAAACCATAGTATTGATTAGCTGCTGATGCACGCGACTAATCTGGCGAGAACTCAAAGCCTCATTTGCCAGTTGTTCAAGATTGACTTGGGGCGTAGACACCTGATGAAGCATAGTCGGTGAAACAGGGTAGTGTCTCTACTATGAAGCTGTTATAGACAATGCTATGCGATCGCTAACAGCCATATAATGTGACATTGGATTGATAATTAGGTGATCTGCCTCACTGCATAGGTCAAAAGGTATATACTCAAATCTTCAAGAACCAGCGCTGCCGATACATTCCATAAAGAATCACCCACCAAAACAACACCGTTAGTATAGAAAAAACTAGCGGACCATTTAGTGGACCAGCCCAAGACTCGAAAAAATGCTCATTTATCCAGGCGAAAGTAGTGGGGGAGTTTTCGCCAGTGCCAACATTGGTTTTAACTAGGATTTTAATCAGCAGAACTGAAGCTACAAAAACGAAAATGGCATTTAAACCCATCACTTCAAAGGGCATCGCCCAGCGGCGACGATGGCGCACTTCAATCAATTCATAACAAGCTGCCAGTAGTAGTAAGGCGCAACCAGCGGTGAAGAGAACGTAGGAACTTGTCCACAGTTTCTTATTGATGGGGAACCAATAGCTCCACACTTCCCCAACAACTAGACAACTCAGGCCAAATAGTACCATATTCATACTTGTGCGCGATCGCTGCGGCTGGGTGCGCAGCCATTGTCCTGTGAAGTACCCAATCAGTACACTCACCACAGCAGGTAAAGTGCTAAACAGCCCCTCCGGATCTCCCATCGAGTGGTAATTATCTCCCTTGTACAGATGCACTGTCCCCAGCAATAGGCGATCGATATAGGCTCCCAGGTTTCCTTCCCGCGTTAACACACCAACTCCATAACCGGGAACTGGCACAAAAGACATTGCCAGCCAATAGCCAACCAGTATCACTGCTGCGGTTACCCACTGCCACTTTCGCGGCAAGTTGAGGATTATCAACGAGCCAAGCAGATAGCCTAAGCTAATCCGCTGTAATACACCCATAATCCTGATGGTGCTGAAGTCATAATTATAAAAGCCGTTAAGCAGCAAACCGAGAGCGAAGAGAATCAGACTGCGGCGGATAATGCGCCAGTAGAGTTTTGTCGTGGGGGGTTTTCCTTCTTCGGTGTACTTGGTAAAGGAGAAAGCGATCGCTACACCGACAATGAACAGAAAAAAGGGAAAAACCAAATCAGTTGGCGTCCAGCCGTTCCACGAGGCGTGATCTAGGGGCCAATAAACCTTGTCGGCAACACCCGCCATGTTTACCAGGATCATCCCTGTAATAGTAATACCACGAAAAACATCAAGCGAAGTCAGGCGCATAGGCAATTTTTACCGATTAGCACTTTTCTAAAACCTGGATTTCGTCAAGCTGAGCTATAGCTACATCCGCTGCTCCTAAATGCGCCGCTTGGGGTAAACCCCAACAAATTCCAATACAACCAGCAGCACCAGCACGACGAGCCATTTCGATATCGCCAGCAGAATCTCCTACCATCAGGGTAAAACTTGGTTCTACTCCCAGTTTTTGACAAGCTTGCAAAAATAAAACTGGATCTGGTTTACTAGGACCAGTATCTACTCCCATCTTCAACTGGACGTACTTTTCTAGCTGATGTCGCTCAACAAAAGCTTGTACCTGTTGAGTGGAAGCCGCTGATAAAATACCCAATTTCAAGCCTGCTGCTGATAGAACTTGCAGCACTTCTAGACAGCCAACAAATAGGGAAGAAGGGGCAGCAGTTTTGAGAACCCGATTGGCTTCATCAAAAGCGCGATGTGCTATACCTAATGACTCCAACCACCCCCGCCCAGTTTCAGCAATATAGGCGGCAGCAGCAATTTCATTTTCACGGTTACTACCAACGGCTAATAATCCAGTGGGATCGAGGGTATTGCCATTGATGCCGAACGCCATCAATAGGGGTTCTCCAACTCCTGGGATCTGAGCGTCGATGAGGCGCGATCGCTTTTGCCCCAGATTTCTCAAAAACTCTTGTGAATCTTCTAGTGTGCCATCTTTGTCAAAGATAACAGCCTTAATATTGGGGAAAGTCACGTCTCGACAGCGAATTGTTACCAAAGCATTAAACTCCTAAATATAGAAAAAAGAGGGAGCTTCCCTCTTTTTACCACCGATGTCGCAAAAAGCAGCGACACCATCCCGCGTGCGGCTACTCTTCTACAGCGCTGGGAATTTCATCATCCATTGCTTCGATTTCTTCCTCAGCTGAGGGTATGATTTCCTCAGGAATTTCCATTGCTTCAGGAACTTCGATTTCTTCAGGAACTTCAGCCTCTTCAGTACGGATGGCAGCGCTAGCCGCTTGCTTTTTAGCTAGCATCTGCTCGCGGTACTGACGCGCCATTTCTTCAGCTTGGTCGTAGACACGGTCTCGATTTTTGATCATATCACCAGCCTCTGGTTCCAGTTGCTTGGTGGAAAGTGAAATTCTGCCTCGTTCGGCGTCTAAGTCAATAATCATCACTTTCACTTCATCATTGACATTGAATACACTATGGGGGGTGTCGATATGATCGTGGGAAATTTCAGAGATGTGCAGCAGCCCACTTACACCACCAATGTCAATAAACGCACCGTAAGGCTTAATTCCGCGAACCGAACCAATCACAACTTCACCAACTTCGAGTCGGTTCATCTTGCGCTCAACCAGTGCCCTGCGGTGAGAGAGAACTAAGCGGTTGCGTTCTTCGTCTACTTCCAAAAATTTCAGAGGCAGATCTTCGCCTACCAAATCTTCTTTAGGTTTGCGCGTACTGATGTGAGAACCGGGAATAAAGCCACGCAATCCTTCAATCCGTACTAGAGCCCCACCGCGATTGGTGGCAAAGACTCCAGAACGCACTGTCGCGTCTTCTGCTTGCAGTTGACGCACCCGTTCCCAAGCCCGCATATATTCAATGCGGCGGATAGAAAGGGTTAGCTGTCCATCTTCATTCTCGTCAGTCAGAATGAAAAATTCCCGCGTTTCGTTTGATTGCAGGACTTCCTCAGGGGCATCAACCCGGTTAATTGACATCTCCTGAATCGGAATATAAGCGGCTGTTTTTGCTCCAATGTCAATCAGAGCGCCTCTAGGCTCCAGACTGAAAACGGTACCAGCGACGACATCACCAGGGCTGAAGTGGTAGTCATACTTGTCGAGTAGGGCGGCGAAATCGTCGTGAGTAAAGCCAATATCTGTAGCAATTGTTTTCTGACTGACCATGTGCGTTGTGTTTCCCAATGATTATCTCCGTATTTAATGTTCCTCCTGTCGATGTACACGCACGGAATGCTTTGTGCAGCCTACACCTACATAACTCTGTCGAACCCTACTATTCTATTGACACTCCCCGCTCGTCATAGACGGGGATTCTTGGTTCCGAGAGCGAACTTGCCCATATTGAGTCGCCTCAACACAAGTATTGGTTCCCTCTCCCCAAGCGTTCAGGTCATCGTTGACCCAAGTTCCCGTATGCCCTACGGTACTTAATCCACGTTTTAAGATGTTGATAGCAGCATTAAACTCTCTGTCTAGTTCGCATCCGCAAGCACATTTATGGGTACGGGTACTCAGAGATTTTTTAACAATGGCTTTGCAATTTGAACATTCTTGAGACGTATAATGCGGGGAAACGGCAACAGTTGCCTTGCCCATTTTCTGCCCAAAACGTTCTACCCATTGTCGGAACTGATACCAACCAGCATCGTTGATTGATTTTGCGAGACAGTGATTCAAAACTAAGTTTCGTACCTTCAAGTCTTCATAGGCTACCAAATCGTTAGACTGGATTACGCAACGCGCCATTCTCTTGGCGTGTTCCTCACGTTGCCTACTTATCTTGAGGTGCTGCCTTGCTACCCGATTTCTAGCTTTGTGATAATTACTAGACTGTGGCTGCTTATTTTTCTTCCTCTCCTTACTATATTTTCTGGAAAGGCGCTCTCTCTGCTGCAGCCTGACGTGCCATTGAATTTAGATCGTCGGCAAATTTATATTCAGCAGCTAAGACTTTGCAGTATGCACTTAGGTCATACTGGCTAACGCCTTTACCATCCATCCAGAGTCGAAGGCATTTGTTTCTAACAAAAAGGGCAGTTCGTATCGCTTCTTCTATGGCGAGGAACTGATCTTTTTTGCCTTTGATTTTAAACTCTAGGATAGTTGTGGACGACATAGCCCTTCTTCGACATTGTTTTTATGCTAAACCATAATTTATCAGTTTGTCAAGTCTTTCTGGCGATTAAAATCGCCGTGTGCGTGTTTCATCCCCCGGTTTAAACACGGGGGCTTTCACACTCCCGAACTTTTTTAGCCCAGAAGAGTTATTATAACCTATCTAACTGCTCAATTGAGCCACTTCCCGACCGACTACCATCTAGTGGGCGGGACACATATTGCCCAGAGGGCACCGATGCTACCTAGTAGCTGAAGAATCTAGGGACACCGGGACACCGGGAATAGGGAATATATGGGTTAGGGAGTCGTCGGGGTTTTCAGTTTGACAGGTTTGGTTTTGGAGATGATTTAATGTCTCCACAAAGTCTCGGATGCCCTGAAATTTACGGTATACTGAGGCAAAGCGGATGTAAGCGACTTCACTGAGATCCCTCAGATACTGGAGTACCAGTTCACCAATCTCTTCGCTGGTAACTTCTCGTAAAGAGTGCAGTTGTAATTCCGCTTCAATTTCATCCACCAATGCTTCCAGCCTGGGTTGCGGTAAGCCAGTTTTTTCGCAGGCACGTATCATGCCGCGCAGTAACTTGGAGCGATCGAACGACTCCCGTTTACCATCGCGCTTAATCACGGTAATCGGAATAAACTCTATCCGCTCGTAGGTGGTGAAACGATGTTTGCAATCAACGTTTAAGCATTCACGGCGTCGCCGAATGCTTTGTTTTCCTTCCGTAGCACGGGACTCAAGCACGCGACTCTCAATGTTCTGACAATAGGGACATTCCATGAGCTAAAGTCCTTTTTTCATATAAACGAAAATCTGAGCCGATGCAGGGTCTCTCCCACCTTCCATGACTCAGAAGCGAAAAGACCCTTTTGGCTCAGGGTATTTAGATATTTACAGGCTGGCAACTTAACTTGCCAGCAGCTACTTTTTCTCAATCCGAGGCGGTTCCCGGAAGGCGATCGCAAAGAACAACACTCCAAGGGCTAAAGTCAAAACCAAAATGTAAAGTAAGCTTTCCATGTCAGAATTTCCTGATTTTCAGTTTGACTAAGGGTTTTTCGTTTTCTTTACCTTACCACGAAAAATGTTCCTTCGCTTTGATGCTGGGAACGCTAATCCCAACAAAGGTTTGAGACTGCGATCAACATTTTTGTTCGACGAGTGATCGAACTCCAGGCTCGATCGCAAAAAGGCAAAGGAAAAAGTAAAGATACTTTTTCCCTATGCCTTTTAATTTTCCTAGACTGCTTCTTTCTTCCGAGTTGTTAAGTCACCAACTTTCTGGAATAAACCGAATTCGACTTGCTCTTCCAACTCTGGATCGACGCCAGCAAACACATCCCGGAATAGAGTCCGAGAGCCATGCCAGATGTGACCAAAGAAGAATAACAGGGCAAACACGGCATGTCCAAAAGTGAACCAGCCGCGAGGACTGGTGCGGAACACACCGTCAGCTTTCGGGGTTTCGCGGTCAAATGTGAAAATTTCACCGAGCTGGGCGTTACGAGCATAGCTCTTCACCGTGGGGGGGTCTGTAAAAGTTTGACCATCTAAAGCCCCACCGTAGAAGGTCGCTGTGACACCAGTTTGCTCGAAGCTGTATTTCGATTCTGCCCGCCGGAAAGGAATATCGGCGCGAACCACACCGTCAGCATCACTCAAGACCACTGGGAAGTTTTCAAAGAAGTTAGGCAGCCGACGCACGAACAGTTCGCGGCCTTCAGCATCCTTGAATACCGCATGACCTAACCAAGCTTCAGCAATGCCATCTCCCTTGATCATCGGTCCGGTGCGGAACAAACCGCCTTTAGCGGGGCTATTGCCCACATAGTCATAGAAAGCCAGCTTATCAGGGATTTCTGACCAGGCTTCTGTCAGACTTTGCCCTTCGGCTAAGCTGGTTTGCACGCGGCGGTTAATTTCCTGTTGGAAATAATTACTGTCCCACTGATAACGAGTTGGACCAAACAATTCGATCGGAGTGGTAGCACTGCCGTACCACATGGTACCAGCAACCACAAAGGCAGCGAAGAATACCGCAGCAATACTGCTAGATAGTACGGTTTCAATGTTACCCATCCGCAAAGCTCTATAGAGCCGCTCTGGGGGTCGAACCGTCAAGTGGAATAAACCAGCAATGATACCAACGATCCCCGCTGCAATATGGTGAGCTACAACTCCACCAGGGTTAAAGGGGTTAAACCCAGCAGGTCCCCACTCTGGTGATACAGGTTGGACGCTACCTGTTAACCCGTATGGGTCAGAAATCCACATCCCAGGACCGAACAGCCCTGTGAGGTGAAATGCACCAAAACCAAAGCAGAGAAGACCAGACAAGAACAGGTGAATGCCAAACATCTTTGGCAGATCGAGAGCCGATTCGCCAGTGCGGGGATCTCTGAACAGTTCCAAATCCCAGTAAACCCAGTGCCAGCAGGCAGCTAGGAATAATAAACCGGAAAGAACAATGTGTGCGGCGGCGACACCTTCAAAAGACCAGAATCCGACATCAGCGGCTGATTCGCCAGTGATGCTCCAACCACCCCAAGATTTGGTTACACCCAGACGCGCCATGAAGGGCAAAACAAACATGCCCTGACGCCACATGGGGTTCAAAACGGGATCGCTAGGATCAAAAGTCGCTAATTCGTACAGGGCCATCGAGCCAGCCCAACCTGCCACTAGGGCAGTATGCATCAGGTGTACAGCTATCAGCCGTCCTGGGTCGTTCAGAACGACTGTGTGTACGCGATACCAGGGTAGTCCCATTGACTACGAGCCTCCTCAGATAAAGGGTCTACTTCGACGCTTCTTGAATTAATTTTATTTAAAGGAGTGTAACTTTTGTTAGAGTCCATTGCAAGCGGCAAATCTAGGCATGAGTCCAAATTGTGCTCGATAGTGAGGCGAGGCGAAAAGCACCAAGCCAACTCAAGCGCCAGAATCCCCGTCTATGAGCGGGGAGTGGCTCAAGCATTTACAAATATTATTCCACGGGGTTGGAATGAAATGCTTCGGCTTGGGATAATTTTTCGATGACTTGCTCAGCGCTAATCAGGCGCTTCAGGATCACTTGACCAATAATAGACGCCTCAGACGCAATACCCGCCTGAGGCTTGACTTCCAGCATGAGAACGGCTTCTTCCACCTGATACAGCCATAACTTTTCGCCTTGCTCCCACAGGCAAATAGAAAGGCGCACAATTTCCGCTGGGCGTCGCCAAGCATTCTCGTTCCACAAGCCGCCAAACTCCCAAACGCGACCCACTGTCCATCCTTCGGCTAGAAAAAAATACTTCACTTGCGCTCTTGTGTGTTGTCACTCACCATCCACCATAATTAGTGTAGCTGCGTAAGTCCTGCCTATACCTGATTCCCTAGATCATTCTCAACTAACAGGAGAGGATCTATAAGGATGGCTTTCAAGAGAGTGTCAATGTGTATTTCAGCGCTTGCTCTAGCAGCAAAAGATAACTGGGAGAAAGCGTTCCCAACTTATGCTGCAAACGCTCTTTATCCAAAACTACAATCTGATAGCACAACGCCACCGAGTCTTGATCTAAACCACCTTCTCCTGCCGGTATTAAAATTGTTCCTGGCACTTGAGCGCGACGAATATTCGTTGTAAAAGGGATCGCAACTACGGTACGGGTAAAGTGTTCCAAGGTATCCCGCTGTACAATGACAACTGGACGGATGCCTGCTTGTTCTGTACCACGGCTGGGGTTCAAATCTGCTAGATAAAGGTCTCCTCGTTTCACATTTCATCCTCTCGCTGAAGCATATGTAGATAGTCAGTTAGAACTGCCTCTGCCATTGCTTGGTCTTCATCAGCAAATTCCGCTTTCATTGCAATTGCTTCTTCTGAGGAAATGGCATTCCATCGACCTATCAGTTCTTGTTGGCTTAGGAATAGAGCAAAATTAAGCACCTCTTTTTGTCGAATAGGTGGTAATTCTGCAAGCACTTGGAGCAATTGTCCCTGAATCAAGTCTGTGGTTTTTATGCTCATTGCTATACCTCTTTAAACGATCGCTATCAGCTTATAATTTTAGCAGCTAATTAGTAAGCTGAGTCATTAAATGGTTAACTCATACTGAACGCCCAAGGGAATACTAATAGAATTGGGAATATGACCAAAATCGGCTTCTATTAAAACCGGAAATTTGTATTTATCGATCGCCAAGTCTAAGATATCTTTAAAGCTAGACTTTTTCTTGAATAGAGAGGCTAACCCAGTTTTACCAAAAACTAAGCCACTGATGTTCTCAAATACTCCGGCTTGTTTGAGATGGGTGAGTTCCATTTGCCAGTTGTAACCGTTGCTTCCCTGGTCGTTTTCTAAGAAAAAAATCGCTCCATCTGGAATTTTAGGAGCAAAAGGCGTACCCGTTAGCCAGCACATCACATCTAAGTTACCCCCTACTAAGGCTCCAGACATACGTCCCGATCGGTAAATTTGTGAATCTTGGATAGGCTCTCTTGTGAAACCGCTAAACTGATGGGGATTTGCTAACACTTCTTTAAATTGCCAAAAGTCTGGTAACGGCGTATCTTTTCCAAAAAGCTGCAAATTTAAACCGTAAATGGTGGGGATATTAGCCTTTTGCCAAAGATTCAAGCATAGAGTGGTGATATCGCTCAAACCAATAAAAGGCTTGGGATACCTACTAATTAGGTCGTAGTCTAAAAATGGCAGTATTTCATTAGAACACCAGCCACCCGTAGATGCCATGACTACATTGTATTCCGGATTAGTAAAGCCTTCGTGTATATCAGATACTCGCGTAGCAATGGGACTGGAAACATCGCCCCAGTCATCTAGCGCGTGAGCAGAAAAACTAACCTCAAACCCCAAGTTTTTCAGTTTTTCTAGGCAGGGAGTGGGGTCAGCTATATCAGTATCATCGACGGGCATGGACGGAGAACAAACGTAAATGTGAGTCATAGCTAATCTGAACGTTATTGAATGAACAGGAGTCAGGCGCTCTGAGTAGGGAGTCTATGAATGGGGTCTCTCGCTGCTCATTCCTACACCTCTGCTCACGTTTGCGCTTCACCAAATCCTAAATTATCACGCAAGACCAACCAACTTGGCACTCAGGTCCCACATCCGTGCAGCTTTTTCATCATCCCGTGCTTCGGGAGAGACTTTTTGCCCAAACGACTTGCCATCTTTCTTTTGACGGTTACCCCAACTCCAATAAATACCTGATTGGCTATATTCAGGATCGGCAACTACCTCGGCGACTCTTTCACCAGACAACTCTTCTGATACGAAGCCTTTAGTGATGTACTTCTGGAAAAGTGGGAATAGTTTTTGAAATAGGGGATAATGGTTTCGGAATAGAGGTGTTGTAGCGACACATCCTGGATAGAGAGAACTAAAGGTAATCCCGGTTGACTCGTGATAGCGTCGATGCAACTCCCGCATGGTTAATACATTACAAACTTTACTGTCCTTGTAAGCTTTGACGGGTTCAAACTTATTGCCATCAATCATAGAAATCGGTTCTTTGAATCCCTCTGCAAAGCCCTTGAAATCACCTAAATTAGGTCGCGGCGGAATCTTCCCACCCAGTTCGTCTGGATTATGCGTGACGGTTCCCAAAATGACAAGTCTCGGCTCTACTGATTGTGATTTTTTTAAGTCTTCAAGGAGAAGATTACACAGGAGGAAATGACCCAGGTGATTGGTGGCAACAGTCAACTCATAGCCTTCTGGACTTCGCAACGGCTCCTTTATCAAAGGCATATAAATTGCAGCGTTGCATACCAAAGCATTTAGAGATTTGCCCCTTGCCCTGAAGTTATTAACAAATTGTCGAACGCTCTCTAAACTGGCTAAGTCGATCTGCATAATTCGGTAGCTGTCCTGGGGCATTTCCACAGTTTGGGCAGCTTTTTCCGTCTTATCTAAATCCCGACAAGCCATTATTACATGCCACCCTCTTTGGGCAAGAGCTTTCGCAGCTTGCAACCCGACTCCAGATGAGGCACCCGTGATTATCACCGTTGACTGCCGATCTTTTTCCATTCCGTTCATACTTTTTTTACACTTATAATAATTATAACCGCTAAGATTAAAGATAAGTCCTGCTGCTCAGTTTGCCATGCATACGCCTGTAGAATTTCAAGACGCTTTTGATGTCATCGTCGTAGGTGCTGGACACAGCGGTTGTGAAGCGGCATTAGCCACAGCACGCCTCGGTTGTCGCACGCTGCTGCTGACGCTCAACCTAGACAAAATTGCTTGGCAACCCTGTAACCCTGCGGTGGGTGGTCCTGCTAAATCTCAGCTTACTCATGAAGTAGATGCTCTAGGTGGGGAAATTGGCAAAATGACCGATCGCACCTACTTACAAAAACGGGTGCTAAACTCTTCAAGGGGACCAGCAGTTTGGGCATTACGGGCGCAGACAGATAAGCGAGAATATGCTGCCGTGATGAAAGTGATTGTCGAGAATCAAGAAAACTTGACAGTCCGCGAAAGCATGGTAACAGACTTGCTCCTGGGTGCTAACGATGAAATTATCGGAGTCGAGACTTACTTTGGCGTAGTATTCCAGTGTCAAGCAGTAATCCTCACCACTGGCACCTTCCTAGGTGGGCGGATTTGGGTTGGCAACAAGTCGATGGCTGCCGGACGTGCTGGAGAATTTGCTGCTACTGGGTTGACAGAAACTCTGAATCGACTGGGTTTTGAAACTGGGCGTCTGAAGACGGGAACCCCAGCCAGGGTAGATAAGCGATCGGTAGACTATAGTAAAATGGAACCCCAGCCCGGTGATACAGAGGTACGCTGGTTCAGTTTTGACCCCTCTGTTTGGGTAGAGCGGGAGCAGATGAATTGCTATCTAACTCACACCAGCGCTGAAACTCATCGGTTGATTCGGGAGAATCTACACCTGTCGCCCGTTTATGGGGGTTGGGTAGATGCCAAAGGACCCCGTTACTGCCCTAGTATTGAAGATAAAATTGTCCGCTTTACCGATAAGGAAAGCCACCAGATATTTATTGAGCCAGAAGGGCGAGATATTCCCGAACTGTATATCCAAGGGTTTTCCACTGGGTTGCCAGAAGGGTTACAGTTGCAGATGCTCCGAACGCTCCCTGGCTTAGAACACTGTACCATGCTCCGCCCAGCATACGCCGTTGAGTATGATTATTTACCCGCAACTCAGTGTTATCCTACACTGATGACCAAAAAAATTGCGGGGCTATTCTGTGCTGGGCAAATTAACGGCACCACTGGCTATGAAGAAGCAGCCTCTCAGGGAATTGTCGCGGGAATTAACGCGGCTCGGTTTGTGAGCCATCAGGAAATGATAGTTTTCTCGCGGGAACAAAGTTATATCGGTACATTGATAGATGACCTTTGTACCAAAGACTTGCGCGAACCTTACCGGATGCTCACTAGCCGTTCTGAGTATCGATTGATACTGCGATCGGATAATGCCGATCGACGTCTAACCCCAATAGGTAGAGAAATTGGCTTAATCGATGACAGACGTTGGGAGTTATTTACCCGCAAACAAGCTAATATCGCTGCCGAAAAAGAACGGCTGCAAGCAACACGGGTGAAAGAACATGATGAACACGGGATCGCGATCGCTTCGGATACTGGACAAACTATCAAAGGCTCAATTACCCTAGCTGAACTGCTCAGAAGACCCGGCTTCCATTACCTTGACTTAAAGCGTTACGGACTGAGCAACCCTGACTTAGAACTAGACGAGCAACAAGGCGCAGAGATTGACATCAAATATTCTGGCTATCTCCAACGCCAACAAAACCAGATCGACCAAATAAGCCGCCAAACCAACCGAAATTTGCCCCCCGATTTGGATTATGCTGCTATTGACACTCTATCCAAGGAGGCAAGGGAAAAACTGGCAAAAGTCCGTCCCCTGACACTTGGTCAAGCTGCCCGCATTGGTGGTGTTAACCCAGCTGATATCAACGCTCTGCTGATATATTTGGAATTGCGATCGCGCCTGGTGAGTAGAGTCGGATAATCTTAATTTAAGTGAGCTATTTATGTCTCAGGAAGTCAACACAAAACAGAAGAGTTCAGATACCAAAACTTCGCAAAAACCCTTAGAACCCTCGGCGGTTGATGCCTACGCCGACAACTTGATGGACGAGTTGTTTTCCGACATCTACCGGATGTTAGAAGATGGCAGCAAGTTACCCAGTGAAACTGCCAAGCCAGAATATGTTTCGTTGGAGACTATAAAGATTCCGCAAACGCCTAAGCAACAAGCAAGTAAAGTATCTGAGGAAATGCCTGCACAGCAACCAAGCAATGCATCGATTTCTCCACCAAAGCCTGTAGCTCCAGCTACTCCAGTTAAACCAGCTAAAACAAGCGAACCAACTCCTTGGCTTAGTCACTGGGTTGATAAACTACTGTTGGGTTTGGCGATTACCTCGGCGATAGGAGCTTTAATCGTGTGGTTGGTTAGCTATCAAAAACTGAATAGGCAATTTGTGCAACAGCCCACCCCTGTGGCAGTAACTCCAACCCCGATATCACAGTCAGATGCCAAGTTTACTGATTATATGCTGCGATCGCTAGAAATTATAGATAGCAAAGCCCAACTCAGCAAACAGCTTCCGACAGTGCCTGGAGTACCATCAACGTCTAAACTCCCTGCTATTTCCATACCGAGCAATATATCTCCTGGACTTAATACGCCATCGTCGGCTCCCTCACCTACAATTAGTCCATCCGCGCCATCAGGTGCCGTAGCATCTCCTCCACCAGTAGTACCACCAAGGGTAGTACCTACTAAACCGTTAACACTACCACAGGCATCAACATCACCATCACCGACAGTAACGGCACCAGTGCCTGAGTATACACTAATGGGAGTGGTAGAGCGAGGAGCGGGTTCTGCTGCCTTGGTAGAAATCAACGGTGTTACTGAGCGGATTCGTCAGGGTGAAAATATTGGCACCAGTGGGTGGACTTTAGTTACCGTTGCCAAGGACGAAGCGATTATGAGGCGCAATGGGGAAGTACGATCGGTTTACGTGGGGCAGAAATTCTGATAATTTTAACTAATTGCTAACATTAAAGAAACTTTGCTGAGCATAGGAGTGCCTGCCGTGGGTTTGTTCGACTTTTTGGAAAGTCAATTAGATGAATTTTTACGCAATAATCCCCATTTGGAGTTGCAGGCACTAGAGGAACAACTGCGGCAACAAGAAGAAGATACGCAGCGGATGATTATAGACTTACAAGGGCAAGAAAAGCGAACCGAGGACGAAATTCTATCCACGGCTCAACAAATCAAGCTTTGGCACGGACGCATAGACAAGGCAAAAGCAGCAGGCAGAAAAGATTTAATCCAGGCAGCCCAAGAGCGAGAGGCAGGCTTGTTGAGTCAAGGCAATCAACTTTGGGGCAAGATGAAAGGGCTAAAAGAGCGGATTGGGCAAGCTAAAGAGCTGCAGCGCAAAATCCAAGTTCGTAGGCAGGAAGTACGCGCCAAAGCCACCGTTGCTCAAGCTAACCGTGCTAACGCTAACGCCTCACAGTCTTGGGAAACCACTGGCTGGAATCAGAGTCGTAATTATACCACATCTAGTGCAGGAGATCCTTTAGAGGAAAAATTCCGGCGCTGGGAAACAGATGATGAGTTAGAGCGGTTAAAGCGAAATATGGGACGTTAGAAGAAAGAAAGGGGAGCCTTTTTTTAGGACTAAAGGAAAATTGTAGGTTGGGTTGAGGAACGAAACCCAACCTACAATGATAGCAACTATGTTTAATCGGTTAAACTGTCTATTATTCTACTTCGCTCACATTTATGCCTGAAGTCATTGAGATACCTGTTGAACTGACTTACTTTCAATTACCATTAGCAGTTCAAATCCGTCTTCAACACCTGCTCTCTCGGCAGGATGTTGGTGAAGAATTAACTATAGAGGAACGACTTGAGGCGGAAGGCTTGGTTGAGTTAGCCGAGTTTCTATCCCTATTGCACTTACGATCGCAACGAGTGATAAAATAGAAATAAATGGTGACGATTCCAGCATCTTTGCGCCGCTTGGTTATTCAAAGGGCAGAAAACCGTTGCGAGTATTGCGGTCTATCACAATTAGGACAGGCAGCTACATTTCATATAGACCATGTTATTCCCGTAGTGGCAGGTGGTTTAACTGCGGCAGATAACTTAGCACTGGCTTGTGTGTCTTGCTCACTGCGTAAAGGAGCACGGCAAAATGTTGAAGACTCAGAAACAGGTGAAACTGTACCCATTTTCAACCCACGTCAGCAGATTTGGAAGGAACATTTTAGTTGGAATTGTGCAGAGGTTTTTGGGTTGACAGCAACAGGACGTGCCACCGTCAAAGCCCTTAACCTGAATCGTGCGATCGTATTGGCAATTCGAGCAGAAGAGGAATTACGTGGTCGCCATCCACCCCCGTGACAAGTATTTAGTTTTACAGTTGAGTCAGAAAGGCGTAACCCACCAAATTTCTCAGGACTTAGGCAGTTGTAGGTTGGGTTTCGTTCCTCAACCCAACCTACAATGATAGCAGTCGCAAGGAAAGATGCTAAAATTAGTATGCCCCGATCGCACTAATTATTGCTTCATGAGCGTTACCCTGAATCAACCAACCGATCGCATGGTGTTGAACAATATTAGCTGGCAAACATATCAAGATCTGGTTCGAGATCTCGAGTCAGAACCTGGGGTGCGATTAACATATCAAGTTCTTTACCAGAGTTGAACGGTCAGCAAGTGACTTTAGCCAACGTTCAGTCATTTTGCAAACAACTAGCCGACGTTTCGTGTCCGAATGGTGCAGATGCCGAC
>CASBRB010000209.1 GCA_949127975.1 Oscillatoriales cyanobacterium PMM_0019
CGCCATATATAGGGGCAACCACAGGGGGATTGCCCCTACGAACCGCCATATATAGGGGCAACCACAGGGGGATTGCCCCTACGAACCGCCATATATAGGGGCAACCACAGGGGGATTGCCCCTACGAACCGGCATATATAGGGGCAACCACAGGGGGATTGCCCCTACGAACCAGTATATGTAAAGGCAGTGCGTAAGTTCTGAAACTTTCTCAATACTCTTTTCCACAAACTAGGGGGTGGGCTAGAATTGTAATAAGGTCTTGGTGGTGTAGTAAAAACTGGGTATTTTTCTGGTTCGTGGATGTAGCGATAGTGCAAAAATAAATCGCGATAAGGAAATTCTAGGTTTTCTCCAGCACATACTGCCTCAGTAACCTGGGGAGGTATTCCAATGTAGTGTAAGTAAGTTAGTCGCTTATTATGGTCATATAAAATACGATCTTTTTCTTCAAAATGTGTAGAAGTAACGCAACAACCTGTTTTTTCAGAATCAGGTAAGTGATGAGACAAGTTGTAAATAGACATCTCAGATTTCATAAACATATAGTTTAAAACTGGCTGATCGCCAGCTACTGTAAAAAGAATCTCTGATTCGCCTGCTTGAATTTGAGCTAACAACCAATCTCTTTTATCTTGTTGAAAAAGACCTTTTCTTGATCCGAAAAATCCGGTGCAAAATATTTCAGATTCAATTCTTTCTTTATCAAAAACTTCTAATAGTTTCGGAGAATTAATATTGTAAACAAACTGAGGTTGTAAAAACTGAAAATCATACACTACGCGATCGTATGTATTTAATTTGTCAAAAATATGGTCTAATGAATTCATCAACAAAGTATCGGCATCCATGTAGACAAACTTTTCAAAGGGACCATCAAAAGCACAAAAGCGGCGATGGGCACCATAAAGTCTAAATTTTTTTCGATTCGAGCTAGTGGGGCTAGCCTCTTGCATAAATCGATCCCATCGCTGAATTGACTCTTGGTTGTCATAAATAAAAACATTAGGTCGCTGAGCGATCGCGGCGCTAATTCGCCCTATCTCCTCATCAAATGGATAGACACAGACAGGAATTTCTGCTCCCAATATAACTTCGATGCTATTTAGGAGAGCAATCAGTTGATCGTAAACTCGGTCATTAGCTAAGGTGCAAATTCCATTCATTGCTTACATTTTAAGATAATTTGTCAACAAAATCAGATAACCAGTTGAGAAGATTTAGTTTATGGAGGATAATCTGTCTTGCTTCAGCAATAGCAGGCATGGCTGCGTGCCACGCATCCGGTGTTGCCGTCATTTCCTGAATATATGATAAACCTTTTTCATCCAAGCTAGGCAAACGGAGAAAGCTACCGGGTGGCAGCAACTTATCGGCCGCAGAACCGCCATAATAAATAGGCAAGCACCAGGCTAGCAGAGGGTCCCACAACTTTTCACTCACATACCAGTTATTTTCAGCATAGTTCTCAATAGCTATATTATATGTATAAGATGCCATTCCGTGCCATTTGTTTCCCAGTTCTCCACAATTCAAAGCCCACTCAGGCAAATTGCGCCCATATAAATCGAACTTTAACCCACTAGATTGTAACAGCCTCAAAAATTCCAACCGTAGGCGATGGTTAACACTGCGGTTAATACCTGAGGTAATCCAACTACAAACCTTAATTTTAGGGGGGGATTCCATTTCATTCAACTCCCGAAACGAGTTGCCATTATACCAAATTGCTGGCATATAATCTGGTATAGGAGCCAGATCATCAGGGCCGCTAACGTAGCCACAATATTGTTTAGCAACTTCGTAATTCCACTTGGTGATTTCCAGCACCTCATTTAAAGGTGGTTCTCTTAATAAATAAATAATCCGTTCTTTGGGTACGCCACGGAACTGCGCCGGGAGGTCATTTTGGGGATCGGGTTTTGGCAATAAGCGAGATAACCAGGAGCTATTCTTAAAAGTTTCGGGAAAATCAAACTGATACAGCAGTAAAAAGTCTGGCTTTGGTGACAGCGCCAACATTTGGATATTTCCCCAAGTTCCCATTGGATGTGGGGTTTGTTGCCATAGCCAATCACCAACCTTACTTAAAGCTGAATAACTACTTAACATGCCGACATTTTTTTTACTCATGTTTTAAATTTTTGATTTTTAAGGCAGTTTAGCACTGGTTTCAAAAAACTCAATCGTGTTGAGAAGACTAATAGCTGAGCTGTAGGATTGCTCGAGTAATTCATTCTGTTCTTCGGAACCATCTACCATGTCGTCAGCCAGTAAACGCAGGGAACCAATCATCCCATTAAGACGGGTACGCACTTCGTAAGAAAGATTTTTGCGGATTTCTTCATCGCGGTTGGTGTGAGGTTGCTCAGAAAATTGCATTTTGTATAGCCGCGCATAGTAGCTACCTTTGCTTAAAAGTTCATCGTGTGTCCCAAGTTCTACAACCCGCCCCTGTTCCATTACAGCAATTCGATCGGCTTTTTGGACGGTGGAAAGGCGGTGAGCAATCACCAGCGTGGTACGTTCGCGGCTCAATTCCTCAATGGCACCTTGTACCAGGCGTTCAGAAACAGTATCTAAGGCACTGGTGGCTTCGTCTAGAATTAAGATATCTGGGTCTTGCAACAGAGCGCGAGCAATGGCAAGGCGCTGGCGCTGCCCACCCGACAACAGAACGCCGCGATCGCCAATCATCGTATCAAATTTTTCTGGTAGTCGCACAATAAATTCATAGGCATTTGAGCGCTTTGCCACAGCCATAATTTCCTCCTCAGTGGCGTCGGGCTTGGCATAAATAATGTTATTGCGAACCGTGTCATTAAACAGAAACGTATCCTGGCTGACAATGCCCATAGCGCTTCTGATCGATTTTAGATCGAATTTCCGCAGGTCGATTTTATCGATCGAGATGCGGCCAGTCGTGGGGTCATAAAATCGGGGTAATAAATCTGCTAAAGTTGACTTACCTGCTCCCGATGCTCCCACCAAAGCCAGGGTAGTGCCGCGAGGCAGGTACAAATCAACCTCCTTTAACACTAAATCGGTTTTACCAGGATAGGCAAAAGAAACCTGATGGAAATGAATGCCCGACTCCAATTGTTGGTATCGCACCGAGCCATTGCCCATAAACGGCTTATTATCACGTCGCAATAATTCATTAGTTATTTCTAGACTAGAAGTGATATTAGCAAATTGGCTGCGAAGGTTGTTTAACTGGGTAATCTGAGGCAGGAGTCGAAACAATACCAATAAGTAAGTCAGTAGCACTGTCGAGATAGAATGCAACTGGTTCACAAAAAAAATCCGACCTAAAATAATGATGGCAATCAGAGATATGAAACCAGTAACCTCACTTAGCGGCCCAATTGCAGCCGAATTGAGCTCTGATTTAAAATCCGCCTGTTCGCGATCGCGAATTAACTGCACAATATGTTTATATTCTCTATCTTCATTAGCCACTGCTTTAACCAGTCGAATTCCACTCAGGGTTTCTACCACGCGCATGGAATAATTTCTCGACGTTTCTGATAGTACCTTCCCGAAATACTTAGCCCGGTTAATTGAGTATTGATTGATGAACGCGACCACAGCCAATAAAACAGTTGAAGCCAGGGTTAATTGCCAGGAAATTGCCAACAATAAACCCACAAATACCAAAATAGTAATTGCAGTAATCACTAAGTTGATTCCCATGCCAATCACACCAGCAGAGCGACCAATTTCTCCCCCTAGGCGGTTGATTATATCTCCCACTCCCAGATTGTTGTGGAAATCCAAGTCTACTTCTAGCAACATGCCCACTGCGGCTTCCCGCAGATCGATCATAACCTTCTTCTTTAATAACCCAGATACTACAGAACTGGCATAATTGGCTAAATTTTTTAAAACAATTGCTAGCACAATAGTAACTATCATCGCTAAAAGACGATAGTTTTGACCCATGCCTTCAAAAGGCGACATTAGATGCTGAATAATTGGTGGCGCACCTGTTAATTCTACTTTTTGTCCTAAAAAGCTTAAAATAATGGGTACACTTATGGTTGTGCCTACTCCGTTGAATATTCCACCAGAAAAGCCCAGAATAACCGTCAATATAATTAGACTTGGATAGCGAATAGCTAATTTCTTGAAAATGTTACTTGAAGACATATTGCCTTTCTTATGACTATAAACGAGCTAAAATTTCTGACATGGTAACTGCCATAGCATCAACACTATAATAAGCTACACATCTCTCCCTAGCTTTTTTCCCTCGCTCATTGGCTGCTTCTAAATTTTGGAATATAATTTGAAGCGTTAGAGCAATTTGCTCCGGACACCCAGCATCGACTAGATAACCTGTTTCACTCAAAATTTCTGGAATATCTCCAACTCTGGTAGCCAAAATTGGTTTAGCCATTGCCATACCTTCAGTTAGTTTGATTGGAAATTGAGCTTTAGCTGCTGGGCTATTTCGCTGGGGAACAACCACAACGTGGGCAGCAGCTACAACTTCTGGCATGAAAGATACTGGATATCTAGGCAATTTTATAATCCAACGTCCCCATTGTTGAATTAGTTTATCATCATAATCATCATAGGGATTACCACCAACAATTACCAATCTGATATCGGGTTGATTTAGCAGATCTAGCGCCATTAAAACATCCTCAAGCCCCTTATGAGGTCGTGGAGCGCCAGGAAACATTAGAACGCGATATTCAGACAGTCCATATCGCGTTCTGCTAGCGTCTGCATCGTACTTTTGTGGATCGAACAAGGATGTATCTTTACCATTGGGTAAATAGGTTCCACCAAAACGGTTAAGTAGAAATTCCGTATCTACGGTAACTGCTGAAGATCGCGGCACAAATTTTTCCATCCACTGCAAGTATAGGGGATGCTCTGGAGATCTCAATGCGCCGTCTTTTTTCAGTAAATCCCTAGCTAGCTGCTTTAGGTTAGGACTATACTTCCAATCATTTCCTCCATACCAACTCAACTCCCAGTCATCAATATCTAAAACTACAGGATAACGATTAAATAACTGCTTTAATAAAGCAATACCAAAACTGGTTATTTTTGGTTTGACTGCATAGATAATATTTCCATCAACTTTGTCAAGCATCTGTTTGGTGGCATTAAATAATCCTGGATAATTACAAACAGGAATCGAATGTACCGGGAGAGTATCTGGAGGGAGAGGATAAATACTATCACCAAAGAGAAACCCGATAATTTCAACTTCATACTTTAATTTTTGTAAGACTTGACC
Organism: Oscillatoriales cyanobacterium PMM_0019; assembly: GCA_949127975.1. Taxonomy (GTDB): domain Bacteria; phylum Cyanobacteriota; class Cyanobacteriia; order Cyanobacteriales; family CASBRB01; genus CASBRB01. The sequence continues at coordinate 5,258 of CASBRB010000209.1, forward strand.
GAGTAAATA
>CASBRB010000210.1 GCA_949127975.1 Oscillatoriales cyanobacterium PMM_0019
CCCCTTCTCCCTTGATGGGAGAAGGGGTTGGGGGATGAGGGTGAAAAAGAGAGAGCGAATTATTTCTAGTGTTCGGTGTCAGCTCGTTTTCTCACTCTACACATGTCTAACTCCAGCATAGAAAATGTGGGTAAGGACAAGCTCTTTAGAGCGGGGTGCTGACAAAGTCACAAGCTAATTTTAGCAGAGGTTAATACATCACGAGCTAGTCAGTTGCCAACTCACAACGATCGCTCACTGTTAACATAACATACGACACCTCAAAAAAGCCTTGCCATCTGTCCTAAGTTAGATTATAATAATGAGCAATCTAGTCTGACCTCGCGCCCCTCTCCACCTATCCAAGCTGGTTACTCGATATGACTACAAACTCAACTTACTCTTATCATGTAGGCGGCTCGGTACCAATTGATGCGCCCTGCTACGTGATGCGGCAAGCTGACTCTGATTTCTATCAGAGTTTGAAAGCAGGAGAGTTTTGTTATGTCCTCAACTCCCGGCAGATGGGCAAGTCTAGCTTGCGTGTACGGACCATGCAACGGTTGCAAGCAGAAGGAGTTGCTTGTGCGGCGATCGATATTACAGCAATTGGCACCTCAGATATCACTCCTGAAGAATGGTATGCTGGGATAATTGATAGCATTGTCGGGAGTTTGGAATTATACGATCGCTTCGATTTAGAAACCTGGTGGACTGGTAACCATTTGCTATCTTATGTGCAGCGATTCAGCAAATTTATCGAAGAAGTCCTGTTAAAAGAGTTTAGCGATCGCTTAGTAATTTTTGTAGACGAAATTGATAGCGTTCTCAGCTTAAATTTTAATATAGATGACTTCTTTGCGGTAATTCGGGAGTGCTATAATAGAAGAGCCGATCGCCCAGACTACCAAAGAATTAATTTTGCCCTGATTGGGGTAGCTACACCATCAGATTTAATCGCAGATAAGCGACGCACCCCATTTAATATTGGTAGAGCAATTGAATTGGGTGGGTTTCAACTAAAGGAAGCCCAACCCCTAGCAGTCGGGTTGGCAGCAAGAGCGAGTAATCCCCAGGCAGTGCTGCAAGCAATATTAGATTTGACAGGGGGACAGCCGTTTTTAACTCAAAAAGTTTGCCGATTGGTACTAGCGTCAAACTTGGCAATTCCAGAGGGAAAAGAAGCTGATTGGGTAGAGCAGCTAGTAGAAGCGCAAGTAATCCAACATTGGGAAGCCCAGGATGAGCCAGAGCATTTGAAAACGATACGCGATCGGATTTTAAGAAATGAGCAACGGGCTGGGCGACTACTAGGGATTTATCAGCAAATTCTACAACCCGGAACCTCTCCAGGAGGGTTAGGTTTGTCTTCCCAGGTTCCAGCCGATGACTCTCCCGAACAAATGGATTTGCGCCTATCGGGATTAGTTGTCAGACAGCAGGGCTATTTAAGAAGTTATAACCGCGTTTATAAGTCGGTTTTTAACTTGAGTTGGGTAGAAAAAGAATTAACCAATTTACGTCCTTATGCCGAGGTTTTCCGCGCTTGGTTAGATTCTAGTTATCAGGATGAATCGCGACTGTTGCGGGGACAAGCTTTGCAAGATGCTCTGGCGTGGGCGGCTGCTAAAAGCTTGAGCGATTTGGATTATCAGTTTTTAACCCTCAGTCAAGATGTCGAGAAGCGAGAAGTTGAAAATGCTCTGGAGGCAGAAAAAAAGGCGAGAGAACTGGAAAATTTAGCAGCGGAAATTAATCTAGAAGCAGAAAGAAAGCAGCGAGAGTTAGCGATAGCAGAAGCGGAAATTGCTAAGTTGGCTGAACAAAGTGCTAGAGAGGCAGCAGAAAAGGCAAATCAGATTTTGGCAGAAGCGCAAACCAAGGCGCGGCGCACGATTGGGATTGGGGCTGTGGTAATGGTGGTTATGGTAGCGATCGCTATTTTAGCAGGAATAATTGCCCAACAGAAAATTCAGACAGCCAAGATAGCACAGCAAGAAGCAGAAATAGCACAGGCAGGTACGAAGATAGAGCAACAAGGAGCTTATGCTTTACAAACGTTTGATTACGATCAAAGAGAGGCATTATTGTCAGCTATGTATGCTGGGCAAGGCTTAAAAAAGCAAGTGAAAAAGTTGGCGGAGGTGAAAAAAGTTCAGTCATTACCCCTAAAAGACTATCCAGCAGCCAGCCCCCACCTAGCTCTACAAACAATTCTTGACAAAATCTGGAAACCGACTCCACTTCAAGGGCATCAAGACTCTGTCAATAGCGCCAGTTTTAGCCCGGATGGGCAGCACATCGTTACCGTCTCTAGAGACAAAACCGCCCGGGTGTGGGATTTATCAGGCAAACAGCTTGCCCTCCTTCAAGGACATCAAGACTCTGTCAATAGCGCCAGTTTTAGCCCGGATGGGCAGCACATCGTCACCGCCTCCGATGACAAAACCGCTCGTGTGTGGGATTTAACAGGGAAACAGCTTGCCCTCCTCCAAGGGCATCAGGCCACTGTCATAAGCGCCAGTTTTAGCTCGGATGGGCAGCACATCGTTACCGCCTCTAGAGACAAAACCGCCCGGGTGTGGGATTTATCGGGCCAACAGCTTGCCCTCCTTCAAGGGCATCAAGACTCTGTCAATAGCGCCAGTTTTAGCCCGGATGGGCAGCACATCGTTACTGTCTCCGATGACAAAACCGCTCGTGTGTGGGATTTATCAGGCCAACAGCTTACCCTCCTTCAAGGGCATCAATCTCATGTCTGGAGCGCCAGTTTTAGCCCGGATGGGCAGCACATCGTTACCGCCTCCGATGACAAAACCGCCCGGGTGTGGGATTTAACAGGCAAACAGCTTGCCCTCCTCCAAGGGCATCATTACCATGTCAGGAGTGCTAGTTTTAGCTCGGATGGGCAGCACATCGTTACCGCCTCCGATGACAAAACCGCTCGTGTGTGGGATTTAACAGGGAAACAGCTTGCCCTACTCCAAGGGCATCAAGGCATTGTCTGGAGATCAAATGGACTGATATTGATAAAGATAAATTACAACGGCAAGGCTGGATAGATGCTCTCCGTGCCGGGAAGAATCCTTTCACACCTGACGAGATTAAGAGTTTATTGATTTGAGGTATACTCCTACTCCCTTCCCGCCAGAAGAATTTGTATTTTCTCAGGACTTACGCACACTGGCATATATAGGGGCAACCACAGGGAGATTGCCCCTACGAACCGCTATATATAGAGGCAGTGCTACAGTACTGTACATGACAGCCACGTTTTACACCCTCGTTAACCTGATTTCGACGTATGGCAACCCTGTTGAACAATCGCTACCGTATTCTCCGCGCTTTGGGTAGTGGCGGTTTTGGGGAAACTTTTCTGGCAGAAGATACCCAAATGCCATCATTGCGCACCTGCGTCATTAAGCAACTCAAACCTCTAACTGAAAGTTTATGGATTACTCAAATCCAGGAAAGGTTCCAGCGGGAGGCAGCTATCTTGGAATCACTAGGGGAGCATAGCTCGCAAATCCCCAAATTATTTGCCTATTTCGCTGAAGCAGAACAGTTTTATCTAGTACAAGAATATATTGAAGGTGATACGCTCGGACAGAGAGTTGAACAACATGGGCGGATGAGTTCGGATGCTGTTTTCGACTTTCTTTTGAAAATACTGCCAGTTCTGGATTACGTGCATAACAAGGGGATTATTCATCGAGATATTAAACCAAACAACATTATCCTGCGACAACGAGATGGCAACCCTGTTTTAATTGATTTTGGCGCAGTCAAGGAAACAATGGTAGGGTTAGCTTCCCAAGACCAAGCTGCTCCTTCGCTGATTATCGGTACGCCAGGGTTTATGCCTTCAGAACAGACTGTTGGGAAACCTGTTTATAGTAGCGATTTATACAGTTTAGCTGTAACCGCTGTGTATCTACTTACAAGCAAGCTGCCCCATAATATGAACACTAGCCCGATGACGGGTAAGTTTTTATGGCATAGTGAATCCACAGGTGAAAAGTATGATTATGCAGTAGATATTAATCCTAGTTTATTGGCAATTTTAGATCGGGCGCTAGAGCCACATCCGGGTTTGCGCTTTGCTACTGCACACCAGATGCTAGAAGCATTGCGCTCTAGTGCGACTAACTTTGACCCGCAGGCACACTCTAAAACTACCATAGTTATAGATGGGTATGCTCAAAACGAGTCGGCAGCAAAATCTTCTACCCCCCCAACTTTCCCACCTTCCTCACCTACTCCCCACCCACTACCTGTGACTCAACCCACTCTGGATAATCCAGAAGGGCAAGTGGGGCTAGACTCGGCTTTTTATGTCGAGCGCCCTCCTATCGAAACCGACTGTTATCAGACGATAGTCAAGCCAGGGGCACTAATCCGCATCAAAGCTCCCCGGCAAATGGGAAAAACTTCGTTAATGACGCGCATTATCCAGCACGCCAACCAGCAAGGCTATCAAACTGCCTTGTTAAACTTTCAGTCAGTGGATGCCGAGTTTCTCACTAGCCTAGACCAATTCTTGCAGTGGTTTTGTGCCAGCATTGCTTATGAATTAAATCTACCAGATAAGCTGGATCAATATTGGAAGGGGGTGTTAGGTAGCAAAAATAAGTGTACCAACTACTTTCAAAGATACCTGTTATCAACAATTATCAGCCCTCTAGCTTTGGGGTTGGATGAAGTCGATCAAGTTTTCCAACATCCGGAAATTGCCACTGACTTTTTTGGACTTTTGCGAGCATGGCATGAAAAAGCCAAAAATGAGGCTAATTGGAAAAAATTCAGGTTATTAATTGTACATTCTAAGGAAGTTTACGTTCCTATGAATATCAATCAATCACCTTTTAATGTGGGATTGCCTATCGAGTTACCTGAGTTAAACATAGTACAGGTGCAGGATTTAGTCAGACGGCATCGCATCGATTTGTCTCTGGAAGAAATCAAGCAATTAATGGCGATGTTCGGCGGGCATCCTTATCTAGTGCGGCAGGCTTTATATGAGATTGCACGGGGTAGGATGACACTAAAGAAGCTGCTAAGAGAGGCTTGTACAGAAGAGGGACCATATTACGATCATCTACGCCGCCACTTACTGAATTTGGAAAGCGATCCCGATTTAGCGGCAGCGTTTGCCGAAGTTTTAGGAGCAAGTACCCCAATCCGGATAGGCGCAGCAGAAGCGTTTAAGCTGCGCAGTATGGGGTTAGTGAAGTTTCAAGGCAATGCAGTGATGCCTCTGTGCGATCTGTACGGTATATATTTTAGCGATCGACTTGTACTAGATGATAGGGGTTAACAGCAGGGGGAGCAGGAAATATTTCTTGTTCCCACCTTGTTCTTACCCACATTTTTGAGCAAGTACGCATCATCGTGAGCCCTGCCAACTCTAAATTGCCCTCACCCCAGGCCAACCCACCCCC
>CASBRB010000211.1 GCA_949127975.1 Oscillatoriales cyanobacterium PMM_0019
CCTGCCCCCTGCCCCCCTGCCTCAAAACTGTCCCGTTTTAGGCTGGTAGCCCTCAAAACTGTGGGTAAGGACAAGGGCTCTCCCTGGGGAACGCTATTTGAGAGCCCAGGCTCCACCTCAAGGGAACGCCACCCTCAAGAGGCGCTGCCTCCAATTTTCTTTTCTCCACCTAAAAATATTCGGGAGCGTGTGGCCTTGAACTTTAGTCGGTGTCAAAGTGAACACGGGCGAATTCATTCAGATTCCATCTATAATAAAGTCAAACATTATAGGTTTTTTACAAAGACAGGGCTAGGTGGGCACTAGGTATAATTAGGACTAAAGTCCTCACTACGAGCCTTTTTTGAGGACTAAAGTAAGATTGATAGATCCGGTACGAGTTATGTCAAAAATGGATATCGCTGAGGCAAAAGACCACTTACCAGAATTAATCGCTGAGGCAGTTAGTGGCGAAGAAGTTGTGATTACACAAAACAATCAGCCTGTTGTCAAATTGGTGCTAGTGCCGCAGGTTAAGCGTCGCCGTCAGGCTGGGAGTGCTAAAGGTCTGGTGACAATATCGGATGACTTTGACGAGCCACTAGAAGATTTTCGGGAATATATAACTTGAGGATAATTTAAAATTTAGTCCAACTACTAAATTTTTTTAAACTGCCCGAGCGCTTGCGCGGTAACACTATAACATATTAAGTATCACTTGGCAACAGGGAGTAGACAAAAATAAAAGTGGACTAGGGGCACACTTAAGAGGGGGAGCGATGTCTCAACTTAGAGAAAGGTAGTTTACCCAAAAAAATTAAAATGGCACTCCAGCCGCTCTCGAAAATTTTAACCTCCCTGATCTTAATCCCAACTGTTGCCCTTACTGCCATAGTTGTCCCCAAAGCAGTTACTCAGCCCACTAGCTACGGAAGTTCTACCTTAACTGCCTTGCCCACCTCCCAGTCTTGGCAAAATCCGCAACTAATACGCACCATCACTGGAAACTCACATCCAGTAGGAGCCCTCGCTATCACCCCTGATGGAAATAACATAGTCAGTGGCACTGATGACGGCACCATCAAAGTGTGGGATCTGAAAACGGGCAAGTTACTCCGCACCCTCACTGGGCATACAGACACTATTTTATCGCTTGCTATCAGCCCAGATGGACAAACCCTTGCCAGTGCTAGTGGGATTAACGAAAAATCGGTTAAAATATGGAATCTGAAAACAGGCGCGTTGATGCGGACAATTCAGCAACCTGATTGGTTTGTGAAATCTCTAGCTATCAGCCCTGATGGGAAAAGCCTCGCTCTGGGAATTTGGAACACTACTGCAAACAAACCCCAGGTTAAGGTATTGAATCTCAGTACGGGTGAATCGCTCCACAGCTTCCAGGGTTCTAAGTATTCAAATTTGACTGTTTCCTATAGCCCGGATGGACAAACCCTCGCTATTGGCTATGAAGATAGTACGATTCAACTTTGGGATCTGCATACAGGCAATTTGCTCCACACTCTGAATCAGGGTGCAGCAGTGAAAGCTCTAGCCTTTAGTCAGGATAGTAAAACCCTCATGAGTGAGAGTTATACTCAGACATTCAAAGTTTGGAATGTAGCCACAGGGAAACTTATCTCTTCCCCGATTGCCAATTCAGGGATTGTGTTTGTAAATGCTGTTGCCTTTAATCCCAACGGCAAGATGTTCGCCAGTGCTTTAGGTGGAGAAAAAGGGGCACTAAAGCTTTTCGATTTGCCAACTGGCAATGTCATCAGCCCCTTTACAGGATTTTCGGGCATAGTCTACTCACTCGCTTTCACCCCTAACGGAAGTACCCTGGTTACTGGTAATTTTGACGGGACTATCTCGATTTGGCAAGGGCGGTTTCTGGGCTCAAGCTTACGGGCAATAACGTCTAGTTTACAAGAGCAAGTTGGTCTTTGAAACTCTACCCGTTCATGATTGTGGTGGGCATTGCCCACCTACTACTAATATGAAAATTAAATTAAAGCAATTTTTCTCTTTAACTGCTCTAATTTTACTCCAAACTGGCGGTGTCAATTTACCTCAAGCAGTTTTGGCTTCCCCGATAACTGAAATAACCATCAGTTGGCAAAATGCCCAAACAATTCGCACCTTAACAGGGCATTCTCAATCAGTTGGTGCGTTAGCCATCAGTCCGGATGGAAAAACCCTAGTGAGTGGCAGTGATGATACAACGATTAAAGTGTGGAATTTAGAAACTGGCAATTTGCTCCTCACACTCACTGGACATACAGACATAATTTTATCCCTTGCCATTAGTCCCAATGGACAAACTATTGCTAGTAGTAGCCTTGATGGCACAGTCAAATTATGGAATCTGCAAACAGGTGAGTTGATTCGGACTATCAAGCGTGACTGGTTGGTTAAATCGATCGCCTATAGCCCAGATGGACAAAAAATTGCCATTGGCAGTTGGAATAAAACACGTAGAAAAGCCGAAATTGAAGTGTGGAATAGTAGCACAGGTGAAGTTATCCAAAGTTTTTCTCTTTCTCGCGAGTCGAATTTATTTGTCGCCTTTAGCCCGGATGGAAAAACCCTTGGTAGCGCTAATGAAGATGGTACAATCAAACTGTGGAATATGGACACAGGTGAATCGCTACCCACGCTTAAGCAGGATAATGCGGTAAAGGCGATCGCTTTTAGTCCGGATGGCAAAACTCTCCTCAGTGTCAGTTATACCCAGACAGTCAAGGTGTGGGATCTGCAAACAGGGACCAACTTAACACCCCTGAAAACTTTAGGCGTCTTCTTGGTAAACGCTGTTGCTTTTACTCCCAATAATCAGATGTTTGCCAGTGCCATAGTAGATGATGATAATACTTTGGGGCTGTGGGATCTGCAAACTGGCAAATTGCTGCAAATATTCACTGGCTATTCAAATTGGGTTTCCTCTCTTGCTTTTACCCCTAACGGTCAAACTTTGGTTAGTGGCAACTGGGACGGAACTATCACTATTTGGCAAGGCAAGTAAGGCTTCGCAGGGAAAGGGAAAGGTAAGAAAAGAAATCAAATAAATCAAATTTTAAAAAGATTCAAATTTATTCTATTTCCCTTTCCCTTTCCCTCTCCCTCTTTGACTTACCGCATGTGTTGTTCTAACAATTGCTTTGCCCTTGGTTTGTAGAGCAAATAGAACAAGGACTCAATGTAACGCATTAAGTCTTCGCGGTTTTCCTTAGAGGTAAAGTTCCAGAAGCCGTAAATCCGCGCTAACGATAACAGGTGGTTGGTGTGAATTTTCCAAGTATAAGTGCTGTAAACTCGGTCAATTCCTCGTGTGGAAATTTCATACCAGTAGTTGGGATTTTGTTCGCACTTATCAAAAAATTCCAGAATCTTTTCTGCCGTTTCTTCTAAGTGCGTCGGGTTAATATAAAACCCATTAACCTTATCGTGAATAATTTCTAAAGGACCACCAAACTGGGTGCCGAAAGTGGGTAATCCCGTAATCATCGATTCCAAAATTGTCAAACCAAATGCTTCAAACAAAGCCGGTTGGACAAATATTCCCTTACGATCGGCAATTACTCGGTAAACCTCACCAGAATCGCTCTTGGGCAGGCGCACTCCCAACCAGCGAATTTTGCCGTGGAGATTGTATTGATCTATAATTCGGTACAGCCTTTCGATTTGATCCCGTTCTTCGTGGTCGTTGGTTTCTGAAGCTCGTAATTTACCAGCAATCAGGATTACGTTGCAACGCTCCTGCAAAGCTTGGCTCTTGCCAAAGCATTCCGCCAAACCAGTGAGGTTTTTTATCCGATCGAGGCGTGCCATCGAAAAAATGGGGCGCTTGCTAGGATCGTCTAGTTTGCCAAAAATATGCACTGGATCTTCTTGGGTGAACATCATGTCTTCCAGACGTTCGCGATCGCTGGTAATCCGATCTTCATAACGATTATATGGGAAGTAAACATTCTCATTCACCCCCGGCGGCACCACATTGAATTTGGGACTAAATAGCTCAATCCCATTGACAACGTGATACAGGTCTGGCATGGTAAAACAGTTGTAAGACTCATACTGCCCAACACTGTCCTGTGTTCCCACAATTTCCTGATAGGTGCTGCTGATGATGAAGTTAGCTGCATTCATGGCAATCAAATCAGCCGTAAATTGCAGGGAGAAGTGGTACTTATCATCTGAATCTTGCCAATAAAGGTTACTGAACAGATATTTAGACTTTTCCAGGGCATGGGCAATGTTGCACTGAGTCACCTGTAGGCGACGTGCTAGCAGGAATGCTACCAAATTACCATCAGAATAGTTGCCAATTATCAAGTCAGGCTTGCCGCGAAATTCTGCTAGCAGTTCTTTTTCTGCATCGATGGAAAAGCTTTCTAGATAAGGCCACAGTTCAAATCGCGAGATCCAGTTTTGAGTTAAGTTGGGATTGAATTCCCGCAAAGGTACTCGCAAAATCCAGGCATTTTCCGTGCCGTGGACTTTTTCTAAACGTTGGTTACAGCGGGTGCCATCACTATTATGAATCAGGCGGGTGAGAATAATCACCTTAGGTTCAACACCCAGGACATCTAAGCCTGCTAAGGAAAGATCTTCTTGTAGCTGCTTTTCTAAACTCCGAACTTGGTCTAAAATATATACTACCTGTCCACCAGTGTCAGGTCGCCCTAAAACTCCTTCTTGCCCAAACCAACCATGAGGAGATACCAGGACGATCTTAAAGATCATCGGGATGCGGGAGATGAAGGCTTCTAGAGTCTGGTGATCTGGGGAGTCGATCAGTTGATCGAGAATTTCCAGAGTTTCCCGCACGCGCCCAGCGGTATTGCCCCAACCCGGTTCAAAGCCCATCATTTGCATGATAAAGCGCAATCTTTCAAAGGGTTCATCCCCAGGTTGCTCGCCCACAAAAGTGAGAGCTTTCTTGACTTGATCCGAAAGGTGCTGCGGCGATTTAATCCGATCGCCGATCATCAGTTGGCTGCCGTTGTACCGATGGATGCGCAGGAAATTAAATAAGGCTTCCTGCCCTTGCTGGGGGCTTTGGAACAACTTACTAGATAGATAGCGGTTGATGTATTGCACCCCTTTGCCGATGTTTTTGGGATCGCGAATCATGGGGGTATAATCGTAAAACGGTTGAAAATCCAGTTCCAGGATATCTCCTTCGTTAGGATGGAAGTGGTTGACGTAGCGATCGCGCACATCCAGCAACTCCTGCACCGTCATCGGCTCTACGCCCAAGTCTTCTGTAAGCCAATAGACTTCTTGAGAGGCAATCTTTGGTCGGACAATCAGGCACAGGTTTGAGCCCTCCCGGATAATTTCCTGGGTGTAGTAAATTAGTTTCCCTAAGTTGGAGGACTGGTAAAAATTTTCCGGCTTCTGGTACTTGGTGCAATACTCACCAAAGGCAGTGAGGATATCGTTACGCAACAAGTACCGCTTTTCCTGATGACGTAATTCGCTGGCGAACTCACGCAGATCGATTTTTTCTTCACTATCGAGAACAGCCTGGATCAACTCGGACATGGCAACTCCGTTGAATAAGTCAATGGGTCTACACCAACTAAGTTACACAATGTTACGGCAAGCACCACTCTCTCTGGAGGATGGAAGAATGGGTGCCAATCGCCAAACTGGAAAATTTTGCTGTGATACGTGTCACATGGGAGAGGATCGCCAATCACCCTTAAGTACATTTTAATATCACATAGCAGCAATATGTTGAATCACTTCAGGCAGCTAAATTTTCGCTGATAATAAAAACATCGAGTTCCCCTGCCTAGTAATGCAACCGCAACTCCGTCTGCTTCCTGATGCCATTTCTGATTTATTTGCCACTGTCAGTACCTCCGGCTGCATCACTATGGCTGACCGATATGGACTGCTGGCAGCACTGTTAGAAGATTCTCTGACTCCTGAAGAACGACACTGCATCGATCGATTACTTCACGCCGTATACAAACGAAGGCTAATTATGGTGGATGAAATCTCTGCCATGCTATAGTCTGCTTGCTAAGACTAAAGAATTATTATGTTAATTTTTGATAAGAACTGAACCAAAGCATAGAAAATGCTGAATATATTAGATAGTAAAGCGTTCAGTATATTGACTTAATATCACGCTCTAAATGTGAATGGCGGTGTAAAATGGCTTCCGACAAACATCTTGCTCAACTAAAACTTGGGGTAGCAGCCTGGAACGAGTGGCGTCAAAAGAATCCTGGAATTAAGCCGAACCTAATCAGGGCAGAACTTAACGATATAGATCTTCACGGGGCTAATCTTAGGGATGCCAACCTCAACGGGGCAAACCTAGAACGGGCAAACCTGAGCGGGGCGAACTTGGAACGGGCAAACCTCAGCTATGCAAAACTTAATGTAGCAGATCTGACAGGGGCAAGATCTGGCAGGGGCTTGGTTGGAATGGGCAGATTTGCAATGGGCAGGGCTATTCGTGGCGGATCTCACAGGCGCAAACCTCACCGGGGCAATCCTAGAAGGAACCGCCCTGAATTGGGCTCACTTGAACGGTACAATTATGCCCGATGGCACCATCTGGGCGGAACTGAGTGACACAACGATGCTCAATGACACAACTGAAGCAGAGAATAAGTTGTCACATTTTCTCCAGCAGGACGTAGGGCAACTTTTTAAAAGTTTGATTTTTTAATAATCCGCTGGGAATTCCTGGACTTACGCATAGACCCTATTGGTAGGGTGGGTTAGGTCTCTTGGCGTCACCCACTATCCACCATCTCTTTTAGGACTTACGCACACTGGGCACATATAGGGGCAACCACAAGGGGATTGCCCCTACGAACCAATATATAGAGGCAGTGCGTAAGTCCTGTCTTTGTGTACCTGCTACAGTACTGTAGAGATTATCAGAATCGTATTGAAAGCGGTGTAATAAACATTATGGTTTTCCCACCAATCAAAATCAAAATGCCATCTGAAGTGCAAATGTCAGATGACCAATTTTTCGATTTTTGCCAGTTAAATCGAGACTTACGCATCGAACGGACAGAAGAAGGAGAACTAATAATAATGACACCTACTGGCTCAGAGACAGGCAACCGTAATCTTGGGCTAGCTGCACAACTATGGATATGGTCAAAAAGAGATAAAACTGGCATAGCTTTTGACTCTAGCACTGGGTTCGCGATCGCAGGCGTTCCACTGTCTCCTGATGCTTCCTGGGTGACTTTAGAAAGATGGAACAGTCTTTCCAGAGAACTGCAAGTGAAATTTGCTCCTATCTGTCCTGATTTTGTTGTCGAAATTAGATCGCCTAGCGATAATCTTAAACCCCTCAAAGACAAAATGGAAGTTTATATTAATCAAGGCGCAAGATTGGGATGGCTGATCGATCGCGATCGCCGTAAGGTTTACGTCTATCGTCCCGGATGTCTGGAAGAATGTTTAGATAATCCAGCTACACTTAGCGGCGATCCTGTTTTACCTGGATTTATCCTAGATATGAGTGAAGTCTGGTAACTTCACCGAATTGTATTTGACTGGGCGTTTGGTTTCGTTCCTCAACCCTACACCCAGTAGAATTGTAGGTTGGGTTTCGCTACCGCTCAACCCAACAGATACGGGTCTTTCGTACTTGGTATGCTAAATTATCAGTTTACGGGGTCTGCAACCAAGCTGTATGGGATTTCCGTGCGTAGGCGTAGCCCGCAGTAGGCATCGCGCGAAAATTTTGGTCAAACCCTTACACACTAAGGCGTATGAAGGTTTTTTTTCAGGTAAATTAGCATACTAAGTACGGAAGAGCCATAGGTAAGAACAAGAGGGAGAGGGAGAGGGACTGGGGATTGGTAAGAATTCACTCAATCCCTTTCCCTTACCCTTACCCTATGGTTGCCCCTACGAACCCGCTATATATAGAGGCAGTGCGTAAGTCCTGTTTAAGTTTGAAGCTTAAAACTCAACGCCGATCGAAGTGAGATGTGTCAGATCCTATTTTTTAGCGACCGACAATCTGTAAACTCACCGGAGCTACACCTGAATCGATCATTCCTAAGTCTCTAGCCGCCGCAGTGGAAACGTCAATTACTCGACCCCCGATAAAAGGACCCCTGTCATTAATTGTCACTACTACAGAACGATTGGTACGAAGGTTGGTTACACGCACACGGGTTCCGAAGGGCAAGTTAGGGTGGGCAGCAGTATATCCACCACCAGCACCATACCAGGAAGCCATGCCACCTCCTCCGCGATAAGAATGATGACGGGAGCGACGACGGCGCTTTTTGTAACTTTTGTCTAGAGAAGAGTCTTCTTTGCTATCAAATTCCGGTTCTTCGGCGTTGCTATCAACTTGGGTTTCTTCGGTTTTGTCTGACAATTCTACTTGGTTTAAATCCTCCGAACTTTTGTAAATTTCCTGTTTGCCTTGCGCATAAGCAGAATAAGTGAGTGATGTTGTTCCCAGGAATATTGCCAATGCGGCAGTTGAGAGGATCGTCCAAAATTTATGAAGCATGCAATTTTTGATGGTAAACGTCAATTAGAAGCGAAAGCTCTCTGATACAGAGTGTGCAATAGGTGCAAGAAGCGAAAGCTTTCTGCTACAGGATGTGCGTTGGTTTTTAGGCGATGTTATTTGCCAATGGGTGCCATTTTTAGAGCACTCTTATGGTGGCGTTTGATTAAGTTTTAGCTCTAAACCTAACGCTCTTAGACAAGTTAACATGCAATATTTTTTGAAAAAGCCCCCCTAGGAATGAAGAATTATTTAGTTTTATAGGTATAATCACTCAAATTTATATAATGTTATATAGCTATATTTAGATGTAGCTATTAAAGATCCTTTTCCACCCCAAAGGGCTGCGATCGTAAACGCACCACCCACACAGCAGGATTCGGAAACAACAGGCAGCCGCAGAACGTATCTTGAAGCGAAAGTATGAATTAGGCGAAAAGTATAAGAATTATACACCTCCACCAGCGAGCAAGAAGGCGATCGTGGACTTATTTATGGCTTTTGCCATCGGGTGTTACAATCTAAACAGAAATATAAGCTAAGGGAGTTATAATTATACCTACATCAGAACAGAAGACTAGGTGTTATGTACTAAGTTGCTGGTTTACTAGACTCTACTTGCCTATCAACATTGTTCGTCTAGATGAACGCACAGGAAATATTTTTTTCCTTGCGGGTGACGAAAACATTATAGAGATATACCCTAACGGAAATTGGAGGTACATTGAATGAATCAACCCAACTTTCTAGCAATGAGCCAAAAGGAATTGCAAAGTTATATGCTTGGGCATAGAGATGACCAAGAGGCATTCTACGCTTATGTAGACAGGCTACATAAAGAAGGAAACTGGATTGAGATGCCTCCAGTAGATTCAGTTGAGGATTTGGAAAAATATCCTGAATTTACAGCCCGATTTCGTAAAGACTCTCAATCCAAAAATCAAGCCTAGTGCGTGAGCCAATCTCGTAGGGTGCGTTAATGAAATGTAACGCACCATCTATAGTTAAGTGCGTGAGCCGCTCTTGTAGTAACGCACCATCTATAGGCTAATTTTCGGTGCGTTACGAGTCAAGCTAACACACCCTACTCAAGGGCAACCACAGAGGGATTGCCCCTAGGAACCGCTATATGTAGAGGCAGTGTTACAGTACTGTCGGTGCAAATTCATCTTCCATTAATCAAAGCTTGAAAACGTTTATTCTTGCGCAGGTGATGTAAGTCGGGATCTGTTTTAGCCGCCACTCCATATTTAGCAGGATTTACCTTAATTGCCTGCTCCAGGTAATCGACAGCTAATGTGACGTTTTTTCCCTCTATGGCATAACAATAACCTTTGTTGTAAACTGCATTAATGTGCTTAGGGTTAATCTCCAATGCTTTATCGAAATGCTCCATTGCTTCCTGATAGCGTTTTAATTTCACCAGCGCAAAACCACAATTATCCCAAGCTTCATAATTATTCGGATCGCACTCCACAGCTTTGTGATAACTAGCTACTGCTTCTGGCAAACGATCTAATTTCCGCAGAATTAACCCTCGGTTGTTCCAAGCGTGAGTTTCATTGGGCTGTATTTCTATCGCTTTTTCAAATTGCGCTAGTGCTTCTGTTTGACGCCCCATCCTAGATAATATTGTAGCTCGGTTAATCAAAGCAGCCACATGATTTGGCTGAATTTCTATCGCTTTTTGATAACTGACGATCGCATCTGATGCATTACCCGCTGACATCAACACACATCCCCGGTTAAACCAAACTTCCGGATCGTCTGGGTTAATTTTTAAAGCTCTGTCATAACTAGAAACCGCCCGTGTCAATTTCCCCAAATTAACTAGAGCGTTGCCTTTATTGCTGTGGGCTTTATAATAATCTGGGTTAATTGTCAATGCTTTGTCATAACAAGCGATCGCTTCTGAATCTCGCCCCAATTTTACCAGAGCATTCCCCTTATTACTCCAAGCTTCATAATCATCTGGTTCCAGCTCCAAAACTCTATCATAGCAAGCGATCGCTTTTTCATGTTGCCCCCACTCATCCTGGGCAATACCCCGATTTAGCCAGATACGACTATCATAAGGATTAAATTCAATTCCTCTATCAAAGCTATCTATTGCCTCCTGGTAACGCTTCAAGTGCCCCAGAGCTAGTCCTCGACAAGCCCAGGCATCTGCATAATTAGGTTTTAGCTTTACAGCTTTATCGAAATGTACGAGGGCTTCTTCAAACTTTCTTGACTCTAAACAGTTCAATCCCTGACGGAAAATCAATTCAACAGACATAGGTTTGGTTATATAGGGTACCCAATCACGAATTATAATGTAGCGCCCCAGATTTTTATTGTCTTATCCCGACTGCTACTAACAAAAAAAATACCATCGGGGCTAATGGCTACTGAATTAACCCAGTGAGAATGCCCTGTCTTAGTGGCGAGAAACTGCCCCGTTTGCAAATCCCACACTTTCAGGGTGTTGTCGCGACTGCCACTGACAATGTTTTTATTATCAGGGGTAATGGCGCAGCAAGTAACCGCGTTACCATGCCCCTCTAGGGTGTGCCACAGCCTTCCAGTATGCAAATCCCAGATTTTCAGGGTGTTGTCACTACTGCCAGTGACAATTATTCTGCCATCCGGGCTGATAGTTACGGCATGAACAGAGTTTGAATGCCCATTGAGAGTGTTAATCAGACGTGTGGTTTGCAATTCCCACACTTTGACAGTTTTGTCGTTACTGCCACTGACAACAATTGTGTTATCCGGGCTGATGGCTATAGAATTAACCCAGTCTGAATGCCCCAATAGGGAGCGGAGAAATATACCCTGAAGCAAATCCCAGACTTTGATGGTGTTGTCACTATTGCCACAGATAACACTCTTACCATCCGGTTTCACGGCTAGGCAAAAAACTGCGCCTGAGCCACTTTCTATGGTAAGCCGAGCCTGTCCTGTCTGCAAATCCCAAACTTTTAGGGTGTTGTCTTCACTGCAACTGACGACAGTATTGCCATCCCGTCTCACGGCTATGGAAAAAATCCAGCCTGAATGCCCCTCTAGGGTTTGCAGATCCTTTCCTGTGTGCAAATCCCATACTTTCAGAGTGTTGTCACGACTGCCGCTGACAAGAGTATTGCCATCAGGGCTGATGGCTACGGATGTAACGGCGTCTGAATGCCCCACCAGAGTGCGGAGGCACTCAAAAACTTGATAGGTACTCCCCATTAGTTAAGCATGACTTGAATGCTTGCTGTTTAAGGCGTTTGTGTCGTCGGGATTAATTTCCAAAGCTTTGTCAAAGCTGGCGCTAGCTTCCTCCCATCGACCGATCTGGCGCAATGTCTCTCCTCGATCGTACCATACCCAACTGCCTAGTTTAACAAACTCCACGCCCCACTGCTCCCAATTTGGTTGACAGGCAATAGCTTTATCGTAGCTGGTTAGCGCCTCTTGATAACGCCCTAAATCACTCAATACCTGTCCTCGCTGATACCAATTCCAGTAGTTATCAGGGTCGAATTCTATGGCTTTATCATAGCTTGCCAGGGCGTCTTCGTATAGCTCTAACTCAGATAGTGCAATTCCTCTGTCGTACCAGATGACGCCCGGATGGCTGGAAAATTCTATAGCTTTGTCGTAGCTAGCAACTGCTTCTTCCCACTGTTCTAAGCCATCTAACACTTTGCCCCGTCCATACCATACCGAGCTTGAGTGCTGTTTTCTCAGCTTAGCTTTGTCGTAGCTGACAAGGGCATTTTCATAATCCCCAAGTTTTCGTAGCGCTTCACCCCGCCGCCACCAAACCCAGTAATCTCCCCGCCTGTTTTCCAGAATCTTATCGAAACTGGTAACGGCTTCTTGGTATGCTTTGAGGTCGTACAGCGCCACACATCCCCGATTATACCATGCCCAGTAGTCATTTGGTCTGACTCCTAGAGCTTTGTCGTAGCTGAAGAGAGCATCCTCCAGGCGTCCCATTTTAGTTAACACCTGGGCTCGCTCATACCATGCCCAGTAATCTGCTGGTTTAACTTCCAATGCTTTATCATAACTGGCTAGAGCTTCGGCCCAGCGGTCTAATTCATCAAGTGCATTTCCCCGCTGATACCAAGCCCAGTAGTCATCTGGTTTACAGGCAAGCGCCAAGTCATAGCAGCTAATCGCCTCTTCATAGTGCCAGCTAGAGCGCAATTCTTGACCCCGCCGATACCACTCCCAGTAGGCATCTGCTGCTGACACCTCTATCATAGGGATTTCCGACTTAGAGCTGATGTTGTCTTCTTGTTCACCACTAGATGATTGCATAGTAAAAGTCTACCAACTAAAAAGGACAGTTTATTGGATGATTGGTTTTATTTTTTATCTGCATTATACTAAATGCTTTAAATCTCTTGTCGGCGCGAATACTATCAAAATAAGTGTCAGTTTTTACTAGCTGCTGATATTTATTTTCATTAAGTTCCATAGCGCGTTGCAGGTTTTCAATTGCCAGTTTAACTTTGCCAAGCATTGCATAACAGCAAGCTTTGTAGTAAAAGGAGGAATCGTCATCCGGTTGAAGTTCCAAGGCTTTTTCATAGCTGAGGCGAGCTTCTGAGTAACTACGCAGTTGACGCAGTGCCTCACCCCGCCGATACCAAGCCCAATAGTCTTGTGGTCTGACTTCCAAAGCTTTGTCGAAACTAGCGCGAGCTTCTGAGTAACTACCGACGCAACTCAGGGCACAGCCGCGATCGTACCAAGACCAGTAGTCTGTTGGTCTGACTTCCAGGGCGATATCAAAGCTGCCGATTGCTTCCGAGTACCAGTGCAAATATAAGAGTGCTATCTGCCCTCGTCGATACCAAGCCCAATAGTCTGTCGGTCTAATTTCCAGGGCTTTATCAAAGCTAAACACGGCATCTTCATAGCGCCCCACCTGGCGCAGTGCCTTAGCCCGATTGTACCACGCCCAATAATCCCTTGGCTGGCTACACAGGGCTTGGTCGTAGCTGACAACTGCTGCCAAGTATTCGCCTAATTCCTCCAGCACATTCCCTCGCCGATACCAAGCCCAATAGTTCTGGGGCTGATATTCCAGGGCTTTTTCATAGCTAGCGAGTGCTTCAATATACCTACCCCAGCTACGCAAAGTATTGCCCTGCTCATACCAATCCCGGTAGCTGTCCGGTCTACACTCCAGAGGTTTGTAAATAGATATTACTCGACTCATATTTTTTTTGACTCTCTGCCCTAACTTTATCTTATCCCAAAAACTCTGCGTCCTTGGCGTAACCCTTTGCGAACCTCTGCGTTAAAAATATTTCATATCGGTTAATAACTTATAATAATCTTATTGTTTAACGGGCAAGCATATGATAAATTCCGTACCCTGCCCTGGCTCTGATGTGACCTCGATTTTGCCGTTATGTCTTTCAATAATCTGGTAGCAGATGGATAGCCCTAGCCCAGTACCCTGTCCCACTGGCTTAGTGGTGAAAAAGGGTTCAAACAGCTTATCTTTAGCCTGTGGTAGTATGCCTGGACCGTTATCCTGAATCCGCACTTTAACCAGGTTACGATCGACAAGTTCTGTATAAATTATAATCTGTTTTTTTACCTGAGAATTATCATCTTGCAGGGCATCGATCGCATTGCTAAGAATATTCATAAATACTTGGTTTAGCTGGGCTGGATAACACTCAACCAACGGCAAATCATCGTATCTCTTAATTACTTCAATCCCCTGTTTTATGCGATAATTTAAAATCAATAAAGTGCTATCTATTCCTTCCTCGATTGTCACCGCTTTTATATCGGCTTCGTCCAATCGGGAGAAGTTCCGCAAAGACAGCACAATCTTCCGGATGCGATCGGCCCCTATCTTCATGGAAGACAGAGTTTTAGGCAAGTCTTCAGTGAGAAACTCCAGATCGATTTCTTCAATTTCGTCATCAATCGCTGGTGTAGTATTAGGGTATTCCTGCTGATATATTTTAATTAAATTCAGCAAGTCTTGCACATAGTTGTTGACGTGTTCGATATTGCCATAGATAAAGTTAACCGGATTATTAATTTCATGGGCTACCCCTGCTACCATCTGCCCAAGAGAGGACATTTTTTCCGCGTGAATCAGTTGTGCTTGGGCTTGCTGTAGTTGTAGGATAACTTGCTCTAATTTGTCAGTTTTTTCCATCGCTGACTTTTGGTAAACTTCCAGCAATTCTTCCAAGGCAGCTACCTGAGACTTCAGTTGCTCAACTTCCCCATTGGTATCGTTACGATCTCTCATAATGCTATAATAGTATAATTGACCTGTTTGCGTCATCAAGCAAAAACCCGTCCTGGCTCAAACGGCACTGCGATTTTATTGTAGGTTGGGTAGAGCGATAGCGAAACCCAACAAATCCAGTATTGTAGGTTGGGTAGAGCGATAGCGAAACCCAACAAATCCAGTATTGTAGGTTGGGTAGAGCGATAGCAAAACCCAACAAATCCAGCCTAACTGTTGGGTTTCGTTCCTCAACCCAACCTACAAAACTAACCAATCTACCCTCCCCTAGTTGGATTTCGTTCCTCAAGCCAACAAATCCGAACTTAATGGACGATCCCCAGTCTAGCTTAATTTTCCCACAAGTAACCAGCGGGAAAACGTAACTTACCCTTCACCAACCTTGCCGGATGGTGCAGACATAGTACATGAGGTTTACAAAAACAATTTTTTACTAAAAATATAAATAATATAAGATACATATATTAGGCAACTTATTTGGAAAGTCAGGTTGGAGAATAAAAGTCTTTTTAATAAAGTAAAGCTATTATATTTATTTTCAATTTCGCTGAAGTCGCGCTGGGTAATCATTAGAAGTTTTACAGTTTGATTTAAAGCTTTTTCATATTCTAACACCCCCCATAAAAATAAACTTATCATGGGGGTAATAAAACCGAAAGTATAAAATAAATTTGTCCAGATATAGGCGCGATCTGAAAAGGTACTTATACAAAGCGTCTCTTGATAAAAAAACATGAATAAAAGCCATAAAAATAGGTTTGTGTGAGATACAAGCTTTTCAATAAAATACAAGTATAATAGTTTTAAATCTTCCTCTATATTTATTTCAATGTTACTGGGATTTAGCGGATAATACTTGGTTATTTTATTTCTGGTTTCATCCAGACAATTTTTATATTTTTGCAGCCGCCTACCTAGTTTTTTACAATCTTCTATAACCGCATGTATACCTAAACTAGCTACAGGAACACCTATAATAATAAAATTAATAAAAGAATAAGGAAAATACCAGATATAAGGTAGGAGGTACTGTTGAAAATATTCAGTTGCGCTTACCCGATTGTTTCCCAGCAATTGCTCTGGTCCATTTTTTAGGTGGTGGAATAGCAAAAGTATTAAAAATATTAGTTCAAAAAAATAAGCTATTCGGCGTCTGACGACAAACCTTTTACTTTTAAGAAGCTGATTGAAATCTTTGTGATAAACTGAACAAATTAAATAAACTTCCAAAATTAAAAATATAAAAGTACGGATAAATTCAATTAAAGCTCCTATGCCACTAGAATTATAGGCATGATTCCAAGGTTTACTATCAACATAAGCATATGAAAAACCTAGAGATATTCCACTGAGTAAACTTAATAGTATTCCTACAGGTATCGCTAGCCTATAGTTAACAAAGCTCGTGCTTTTTAATCCAAAAATTGCCGTCAGGTTTTTTTGACTACGTTGGCGGTGCTGCCGGAGTGTATCTAAGTTTTTTTCAACCCAAGCTTTGCTAAAAACTTTTTCGTATATCTGATTATAAACCCTCAGTTTTCCTTGGTGTTTAACTACCACCCCTGACAAACGCAATTCCATTTGCAAGGAAGTGTCATCAGCATCAATCTCGCCATGCTTTAAAATTTGCCTATATAGTTCCAGCAACTTCAAAGCGCTTTGCTTATCACCGCTTGGCTTCTCACTGAGAAGGCGATTTTTTATTGTCTTCAAATGCTCAGGATCATCCTGGGATTCCCAATCGTCAAGAATCCGAGATTTTACCAGTTTGCTCACCCACTCTACCTCACCATTAGCTGGGATCGGCCCTGAGGAATTGACGAGGAAGTCGCAAAGCTTTTGGGAGAGAAATGGCTGCCCGCCTGTCCAGGATAATACTTCCTTTAATACGAGATGTGGGTGGTTAAATTTTGCTGACAATCCCTGAGCTAATGGCTGCGCCTCCTGTAGTTGAAAGCCATTTAATTCAATTGCTCGACCGATATTAAACGGCGTGCGGTTTTTGTCTTTAATTAAATCGGAAGGTGTAGCTACTCCAAATAGAGCAAATGCGAGCCGTTTATATTGTGGCTTGTCCGATCGATTATTATAGCAGGTTCTAATTAAAGCAAAAAAATCGTCAGCCGAAAATTTCAGTTCTAGAGTGCTATCAATTTCATCAATAAAAATGACAATATTTTGCTCGAATTCTACTAATAACACCTCTTCAATAAATTCACTCAACCGCTGAACGGGAGATAAAAAATCATGTTCGTTCCACCAAGTCTGCCAGTTAAGCTTATGAGATATCTGGAAACTCTTCATGAGCCGATAGATAATCCCCTTATACCACTGCTCTTGGGTAACTTGCCTACCAATCCCCATCAGATCAATTGTGGCACAGCTTATCCCTTCTGCTTGCAACAACAGCATGGTTTTCACCCGCAGACTCGACTTCCCCATCTGCCGACAATTTAGGACATAGGTAAACTCCCCAGCTTTCAAATATTTATATAGTTCTTCATCAGCTTGTCTGACTACATAGCTAGGGGCATCAGGTGGTAGACTGCCCCCAGCCTGATAGATTGAGTTGAAGTCTACATTCATTCTGCGACTCTAAACCCATCGCGAAAATACTGACGGTACAATTTGCAGCGGGGCGTTACATAATTGCCTTGCGGTTGCACCAGCCCCAAGCTTTGTAACCGATACAGGATCATCGGATCTAATCTGATTGGGTTAGCATTATTAACAACTGTTTTCATCGCTTCGGCTAATTCTGGATGCTGTTGCAAAACCGATAAATGTTCCCGCAGATGGTCGGTATATATACCCGATGCCGTGTAAGCTGTCTGTAAAATTTCTTCGAGTGTAGCATTATTATGGGTGGTGAGGTATGACATCAGATGTTGCACCAGCCAGGGATGCCCGCCCACCATTTCCATTAGTTGCTCAACTTGGGTGTCATTCCAATTCAAATTATGCAGTAGAGCTAAATTTTTTACCTGAGTGGGGGTGAACTCCGGCAAGACAATCTGTTTGCCGACACTAAAAGGGGATATATTTACTGGCAGTTTGATATAAACTTCTGTAGAATATGATACCACTAACCTTAATTTTTTCCAGAGCTCATTAATTTTGGCATCCTCATGCCATGCCCGCAGCAAGCCAAAAAAATCTGGGGCGATGTCCTTGTAGGGAAAAATGCGATCGACATTATCCAAAGCCAATACCAGGGGAGAGTTAATATTGCCTAAAAAATACTCTTCAAAATAAGCCGTGCAGCTCAGGTTACTGCCCAAATCCTTATCCCAATGCTCTTCGACATGATTAGA
>CASBRB010000212.1 GCA_949127975.1 Oscillatoriales cyanobacterium PMM_0019
AAGGTAGACAAGGAGGTGAAAAGCCTATTCTATCGTTGACAAATCTTCCCCATCTACCCCCTCAAAGAAGTCTTCCTTGTCTGAGAAAGACCCAAATATTAAAAACCTACCCTTGTGAGGGGGGGAATTGCCCCTACTCTCAAACAGAGGAAAACCTTATGTTGGGTTTCGTACCTCAACCCAACCTACAAATTCTCCCTTTCCGATATACCAATCTACAATCTTGCTTTAATCATCTTGGTATCGGAACTGGTTTTAACACCCCTTAGTAACTTGAATCGATCCCATCATGCCCCCATCTTCGTGTTCGAGGATATGGCAATGATAGACACCTGATGGCCGATCGTAATTGATTGAAATGCTATGCTGGCAAGAGTGATGCTATCTGACCATCACCTATTCCTCAACATCCACTAAGTATGTCTCTCACCACAAAACCTTCTCTACGCGAGCAACAACATCCCCTAATTCGCCAGTTAGCAGACTGTATCGAGTCCACCTGGCAGCGCTACTTCAACCTAGAGCCTTACCACCTGCCAGCGGAACTGGGGTACGTGGAAGGGCGCTTGGAAGGAGAAAAGCTGATAATTGAAAATCGATGCTATCAGACGCCCCAGTTTCGCAAAATGCACCTGGAGCTGGCAAAAGTGGGCACAAATTTGGATATTTTGCACTGTGTAATGTTTCCCCGCCTGGAATACGCCTTGCCAATGTTTGGCACAGATTTAGTCGGGGGGCGGGGACAAATTAGTGCGGCGATAGCCGATCTTTCGGCTTTAAATACAAACCGCACCTTGTCTGCTAGCTATCGCGATGCTCTCCAGGCACTACCAGTGATTAACTTTTCTCAACAGCGGGCACTGCCAGATTGGGGTGACATTTTTTCGGAATTTTGCCTATTTATTCGCCCTAGTAGCCCAGAAGAAGAAGCCCTTTTTTTATCTCGCGTTGAACTGTTTTTAGACATCCATTGTGCCCAAGCGCGATCGGCTTTACCAGTACAGCCAGAACAACAAGCTGAAATTATTGCCGCTCAGCGCTACTACTGTAGCAAACAGCAACAGAATGACAAAACCCGCCGCGTGCTAGAAAAAGCCTTTGGCTCAGACTGGGCAGAGCATTACATGACTACGGTTTTATTTGACTACGTTTAGGAGAAGGGTGTCAATAGTCAGAAATAAAACTAATGACCAATGAGCTTAACCTCACTGAGCCGTTGCTCTTTTGTTGGGTTTAGTGCGGAAACTGACGTTAACACCTTCATTTAACTGGCATAACACCAACAGCGGAGTTGGCTTTGCCTTCTGATCCCAATCAATACTAGCGAGGCGTCCCTGAATTGTCGGTTGCCAGTGATCGTCTTCGTGCGATGGGATAAGAAACTTTTCAATACATTCAATAATCTCGTCAGTCGTGGTATTAGTTGACTGAGTAGGTACTTTTACCAACTTGATTTGAATGCGAAAAAGCACTCTTTGGCTACTTTTATTGCCACCTTCCATTGCATAGAGCACATCAAATGTTTCATCAACTTGACGTGCAGATGCATTAGCAATACCAACTACTGATTGAGAATCGTGCTGAGGACGAAGCGCCACGCTAATAATTTGTTTAACCTTGATTTTTATTTGATTCACAACGGCAAAATTAAAGCTTTCTTCATCCATTCGCATTCTCAGATAATCTAGGTTAAATTCCCGCGAATGAACCAAGTCAGGATTAGTTTCCATTTGGCGAATGGTATCGAGCGCTAGTTTTAACTTTTTTTGGATGTCTCGATTCTTATATTCTTCAAACTTGGTTTTTTTGATCAGTTGGTCTATTTTGCGCTTGCCATACACGCCTAAACCAATCAGGAGTAACAACAGTCCTACAGAGGAGAACATCCAGATTTCTTGTCCAAGCTGGAAATTGCCTGATGGTGATGGAGCAGGTGCTTTGGAGGATGGAAGCTTTTTAGGAGAGCCTTGAGCTAATACGGGGGCTACGAAGATGATAGGAGTGGACATAGGTGCTGATGAATAAAAGTCGATACCTCTAATGTTAGAATGCCCAATACAGGGTTTTAGGTGATTATTAACAAAATCAGGGAATAATCGAGAAAGACGCTCCAGACAAGGGTTTACCGGATGCAGAATTGAGTGCGGTTTCCTGGATGCCTCGCCATCGGGCAGTAATTTGATGAGCTCTACTACCAAGGAGGGAACATGAATAACGAGGAAAAAGACACTAGGCTCTACAAAGTTGTGGTGAACCACGAGGAACAGTATTCCATCTGGCCAGCCGATCGGGAAAATGCCTTAGGCTGGAAGGATACTGATAAAAGTGGTACCAAAGAGGAATGCCTTGCCTACATCAAAGAAGTTTGGACGGATATGAGACCCCTCAGCCTCCGGCAGAAGATGCAGGCATAGGCACTTTGACTGGTAGTAGTAGTGTGGGCATTGCAAGACGAGGTAGCGGTGGTTAGGAGCTGGCTTCTTGGTTCAGTCGCCTTTAGCGTGGGCTTCAGTCTCAGCTTTCTTTCCAGCCGAGACTTGAAGAAAGCGTTTTTCACCGGTCTAATTACATTACCTGCTACCTATGCAGGAGTTGTAATTGTAGACTATCGACAGAAACATGTTTTAGAACAACAAGCTAAGAAAGAACAACTAAGCCAGGAGCAATCTGCTACTTCAGGTAAAATCGACCAACTGAAAGATCAGATAGCTGTGTTTTGGGATTATGAAAATGCCAAAGTATCAGCCAAAGGCATTAACGTACCTTTGGCTGAAGCTTTAATAGCATACTCTGAGTCTCTCGGTCATCCGCGTCTGAAAACTGTTTACTCTAACTGGCGACGTGAAAGTGAGGTGCTCGTCCAAGCTCTTTATAGTCTTGGGTTTGAGCCTATTCATGTGGCGATGGGAAAACCAAACAGTGTTGATGTCAAACTGACTGTGGATTGCTTGAATACAGCCTACAGATATCCCTCTATCAAACGATTCATAATTGTTACGGCAGATAAGGACTTTATTCCCTTAGTTAATGCCCTGAAAGCTATGGAAAGAAAAGTCACAATTATTGGGCGAACTGAAGTAGTTAGCGAACAACTGATGTTAAGTGCTGATAATTTTATTTCTTTAGAACAATTATCTGAAAATAATTCAGAATCTGCCAATGCCAAGTTAGATAATTCTCCAGGTCAGACAATCAGCTATAAGGATGCGATCGAATGCCTCATTATAGCTATCAACGAAGCACGAAACCAAGGAAAAAGTACCAGATTCGGAGTTATTGACACCCTGATGCGCGACAATAACCGTTTTCGTTATCAGGGCGTATCATCTATCCGTAAAAGCGATGGAACAACCTTTTCCAAATTTAGTGGTTTTATTGATATCGTTGAACAAGACGGAAAAGTTAAAGTCCAAACTATAGAAGGATTTAAAGAACTATTTTTAATTGAAGAAGATCCGATAGCAGAATCTGAGTTCAGCTCCCAAGACTCGGACAAAATCGAACGAAAGCATTGGGTAATAATTATCGACCATGTTAAGAGAGCTTTCCAAGAAGGCGATGCCTCACACCCTTTATATGGAAGATTCATGATGTTGTTCAACTTTGTGCGACAAGCCAGGAGAAGTGGCGACTTAACCCACAGTAACCGAACACTACAAAACGCGCTGAGTCGTTTGGTGGAAATAGGAGTCTTAGTCAAACAAGCTGATGAAAGCTATCGTTTGGTAGAGAATTTGTCAGAAAAGGAAGAGGAATTCCTCAACGAACTGACGCCAGAATAGCTAGAAATTTAGGCTACAAACCGTGCGCAGGAACAGGAATGCATTG
Source organism: Oscillatoriales cyanobacterium PMM_0019 (assembly GCA_949127975.1). Taxonomy (GTDB): domain Bacteria; phylum Cyanobacteriota; class Cyanobacteriia; order Cyanobacteriales; family CASBRB01; genus CASBRB01. Next base: position 3,829 of record CASBRB010000212.1, read on the forward strand.
CCTCTACATATAGCGGTTCGTAGGGGCAATCCCCCTGTGGTTGCCCCTATATATGCCCAGTCTAGGTAAGTCCTGATTAAGAGAACTTAGGAGGATTTCCGTACAAATGCAGTAGAGTGCTGGGGCTCAGTTCCCAGTTCCAGCGGCGCAGGCGCACCATCACTCGTGTGAAAATAAAACTCAACTCCACAGCTCTAGAGATGTTGGCACTACTGAGAATATCCTTGCCATGAGTCCGTTCGTATTGATGGTGTTTGAGCAAAGAAATTAAATTGTTAGTGCTTCCTTTAAGCTGATGGAAATAACTTTCTGAAAAAGCCCAGCGGCAGAAGCCCCAAAATTTTGTTAAGTGGTTCACTTCATCTTGTAAAGGTTGAGCGATCGCTTGCTGTAGGGTCCCCGTCGAATGAGCCATTAACCATAGGTAAACAGCAATTGCTCCCCATTCGGTGCTGATGCGGCTAATCATATGGTTATAAACATCTTGCCTCAAATCTCCTGTGGAACAGTAGCCTTGCACGGAATTGGGAATGGTGAATAATTTCTCGCCTGTGAGGACATTGTAAATTTTTTTGAAAGTCGGACTGTGCTGCCGTTCTTCTTTTTGCCAAACTCCTAATTCCAGTACCGCACCGTTGTCATCAAATGTACCGCCCAGAAAACGCGCCATTTGAGGATGAAAGTGTTGCAAGTATTCCCAGCTTTCTTTAGCGTAGGCGCTAATTGGAGCTTCAATTTCGGCCGCCCCCGCAATAATTCGGCAAAATAATTCTGGTTGGACACCGACGATTTGACTGGGAACGATGCCGTGCCAGTCAATCAGTTCCCAACGTCGGGGACAGGGATTTTCAAATTGATCGATCGTATCGAAAAGGCGATCGCTTAGAATTTCAACAGACAGATAGCGATCTACCAAGTAGTTAATCCGCTTCCGAGTTTGGAGGTAGTGTGGGTTTTGATATGGATAACCAGCTAAATCAGTAGAACAAACTTTCAGGTGAGATTTCATGGCTTTACCTCTTTAGTGAGTAAAATTTGATGACCAAACGATTGCTCTGAAGCTTTAAATTCATCTTCGCCGTTGCTTAAATGAAGCTGCAATGAGCAAGATGCAGCTCCCTATATCAACAGCAGTGCAGCGGCAATAGTAAAATAAACGTGAAGCCAACTGAAGAGGGGTGAAGTTTTGTTTTATAATTGAGCCACCTACAGTCTGGGCTCTTGAAAACTCAAAAATGGATGTCGAACAACTCGATGATTGGTACTCTCGCTCACAACGCCGCGCCCTGGTTGAGTTGCTGGTAAAACGGGTGGGTTTAACCCGCACTAGGGCTGAATATTTTGTCAGGTTGTGGGTATACTTGCTCGTCAAACAACTAATTGAACGCCAACCCCGTAAAAAACCACCTTTGGAAAAACTGGAACTACCTTCGGAGGCACTTCAGTGTACCCACCGGGAGGCAGCCGAACTGTTTTACTCAGACGGCGATCGGGGAAGCGATCGGGCGGCTGGTATGATGTTGGATAAGCTTGAAGCACTGGGGCTAATCAAAAAACACTTCGACGGCAATACCACTACTATTGAAATTCAACCGCTCCCTGAAATTGTAGGAACCGTCGAACCCGATCCTCTGGTAAAACTGAAAATCGATGCTTTCGATCCAGGCTCCGACGCCATTCCGGTGGCGAATTTATTAGCAACGAATTATAATTGGATGAACCGCAATTCAAATGCCGTTCCTTACAAAATTGTCAAATTTCTGCGGGAGTGGGCAAGCCAATATTCAAAGGGAATGCGAGTTTTGCGCCGAGAAGACAATCTCAATACCGTTGGTTTTTATCTACTTTATCCCACTGCTAGTTCTTCAGATGTGAATTTTTTTAGCTCTCCCAGCAAAAGCCTGCACTTTAGTTCTGCAAGTGATGTCGATCCTTTCCAAATGGCAATACCAGGAGATGAAAATTGCGTGTCAGTGTTTGTCCGCAGTTGGATGATTGATACACCCTATTTGGCAGAATATCGTATTCCCTTTATGGAAGATATACAGCAAGTTTTAGTTGAACTGCAACAAGACTTTCCTAAGCTTTGCGATTTACACACCCTCCTGATTCATCCGAGTTACGAAAAACTCGCGCATTGTTTGGGGTTTCACAAAACTAGCTGTACGGGACCTATTTACTGGATGTATCTGCCATTGAATAGGTTTTTGGCACTGGATATTAAAGAAGCTTTAAAAAATCTTTGACCCCATGTGTATTTGGGCGATCGTTATTAGTCATTGTTTATCCTAAAGCTGCTAGACGTTGTGTACTGTCTGGTACCGCTAGAGAATCAGCGCGTTGAGCCATATCTTCAGTACTGTAGCAGACTGGGCACACTGGGCACACACAGGGGGATTGCCCCTACGAACCGCTATATGTAGAGGCAGTGCGTAAGTCCTGATCTTGTAACTGTTCGGGCGATCGCAACCTGTGAAAATTAAACCGGATGACCATGAAGCCTGGTACAACCGGGGTATTGCGCTGGGTAATTTAGGACGTTACGAAGAGGCAGTTGCTAGTTACGACCAAGCTGTCAAAATTAAAGAGCTATCAGCAGGCTCGGTAGGACGGAAAACCCCTAGCCCTCTACCCATTGGCGTACTAAAGCTGCTAGACGTTGGGCACTGTCTGGTACCGCTAGAGAACCAGCGCGTTGAGCCATATCTTGTAACTGTACGGGCGATCGCAACAATCCCAATACCTTACTTTCTAACATTTGGGGGGTTAATTCTGCCTGACGAAAAACCAAACCTGCCCCAACGTCGGCAAAAATTGCTGCATTAAAAATTTGATGATCTTCGGCAGCATAGGGATAAGGAATCAAAATTACTGGCGTCTGGGTTAAAGCCAGTTCAGTTAGCGTTCCCGCCCCAGCTCGGCTAATAGCTAAATTTGCCCGTTGCAGTAGCCCTGCCATATTGTCGTAAAACGGCATCGCAAAATACTGAGGATGCTGTAAAGTTTCCACTTCTGGATCATTTTCTCCAGTCTGATGGACAATCCAAGCTCCTGCCTCAAACCAAGCTGGGGCACACTGACGCACTAATCGATTAACGGCAACAGCGCCCTGAGAGCCACCAGTAACTACAATTAGAGGTACATTTTCAGGTATGGGCAGATCGAGTTTTTGGGGGGTATAAAACTGGGAACGGACAGGGGTGCCAACGTAAGTCGTCCTAGCACGGGGTAAATAATGTTCTGCTGGTTCAAACCCTAGGGCGACGACACTACACCAACGGCTCAGCCAGCGAGTCACTTTGCCTGGAAGGGCATTGGATTCGTGAAGGATAACGGGCAAGCCCAAAGAACGTGCAGCAATAATAGCAGGACTAGCAATATAACCACCTGTGGTGAACAATCCCTGAAAATTCCCTGTGCTGAGGAGGTGCCGCACCTGGCGAATGGAACTACCAAGCCGCAGCAGAATTCCTAGTGTCCCCAAGCCAAAACGCTCCTGAAATCCTTCTACGACAATTGTATGGAGGGGATAGTCAACAGGTACCAGTGTGGTTTCCAGTCGGTTGGGAACGCCCAGCCACTCTATTTTATAATCTGGTAGTTGCTGGGCTAGTGCTAGAGCGGGAAATAAATGTCCCCCTGTTCCACTGGCGGCAATTAGTAATTTTATCGGTTGATTGGCCACGAGTCAGTTAAGATCTAGTATCAACTATCAAAAATATCACCGATGGGAACCTCTGTGAATTTACTGCAGCGCCTTCGCCAACATCCCAAACGCTTGTCTATATTTTTTCTGCTTACCCTGGGCTTATCCATCCAGTCTAACGGTGGCGTTTGGGCACAAAATGCCGATACAGCCCCTGAGCAACTGAAAAACACTTTATCACAAATTGATTCCGCAGCAAACAACCACCAATTGCAAGGAGTGATGGGGTTTTACAGCCCTAGTTTCACCAACTCTGATGGCTTAACTCGCCAAAATATGGAAAAAGACTTAACTCAGTTTTGGCAACGTTATTCCCAGCTCAACTACAGCACACAACTTCAATCCTGGCATATGGATGGCAATGCCATTATGGCTGAAACAGTAACTCATATCACAGGTATTCAGCAGCTTGATGGCAGAAGCATGAAGCTCGATTCCACCTTGCGATCGATCCAACGTCTACAAGGCGATAAAATTCTCGGGCAGGATATTCTGGCAGAGCGCACCCTGCTTACCAGTGGAGCCAAGCCACCGAGTATAGATGTAAATTTACCAGCGCAGGTCCGTACTGGTGAGCAGTACAATTTTGATACCATTGTTAAAGAACCACTGGGGAATAATTTATTACTGGGAGCGGCTCTGGAGGAACCAGTTAGCCCACAAGGTTATGTCAAAACCAGTTCTTACGAGCTACAGCCTTTGTCTGCGGGTGGGATTTTTAAAGTAGGTCAAACGTCTAAACCAGGAAGTTACTGGCTGTCAGCAATTTTAATCCGCTCTGATGGGATGGTTATTGTAACGCAACGTATCAAGGTTGTCAATAGCAGTAGCCCTGTTTCTCAGGTTAAGCACTCTGGAATCAAGCAGAAGAATAAATGGAGTCCCTTAAAAACCAAATAGTTTCGATCACTGGTGCCAGCAGTGGGATCGGTGCTGCCTGTGCTAGGGTATTTGCCCAAGCTGGTGCCAAACTTATCCTGGCGGCGAGACGTCAGCAGCGACTGGAGGAGCTGGCAGAGGAACTAACTCAAAAGTTTGCTTGCCAACTGCATCTGGTAGTGTTGGATGTGCGATCGAGGGCTAGTGTTGAATTAGCTTTATCTAATCTACCACCATCCTGGGAAGCGGTGGATATTCTGATTAACAATGCTGGTTTAAGTCGAGGCTTAGATAAACTCCACGAAGGCAGTATCGAAGACTGGGAAGAGATGATTGACACCAACGTTAAGGGGCTGTTATATGTGACGCGGGAGCTGCTGCCGGGAATGGTTAGTCGTGGCAAAGGTCATATAGTTAATATTGGCTCGATTGCCGGACATCAAACTTATCCGGGCGGAAATGTATACTGTGCTTCCAAAGCAGCCGTCAGAGTGATTTCTGAAGGGTTAAAGCAAGATCTTTTGGGAACCCCTGTGCGAGTGAGTTCTGTAGATCCTGGTATGGTGGAAACAGAATTCAGCGAAGTGCGCTTTCACGGCGACACCTCCCGTGCCAAAAATGTTTACCAAGGCTTGACACCTCTGACACCTGAAGACGTCGCCGATGTAGTATTTTTCTGTGTCACTCGTCCACCCCATGTTAATATTAGTGAAGTTCTCTTAGTACCAACAGATCAAGCAACAGCAACCTTGATACACCGCCGAGTTTAATTAAACTTCGTTTTCCGCCTGAGGAAGAATCTCAAAAAACCAGAAACCAGGAACAATCTGACAAAGGTGCCAGTCAGAGAAAATGTTGCTTTGCAAAATCATTGCTTTCCTTAGAATCAGTACGGGTGGTGTAGAGTGTATAAAATACTGGAATTTATCCATAAATTATGGCGCTTTACACCCCTGCTACCTTTCTTCGATAATTCATCCTCGGACTGGGCATATATAGGGGCAACCACAGGGGGATTGCCCCTACGAACCGCTATATGTAGAGGTAGTGCTACAGTACTGTTCATAAGTGTTTGTTGGTGAGCGCGAAAATATGTATTGTCAATGTTCTTCTTTGAATAATCTAAACGTTAATCAAACCAGGCAAAAAAACCAACTATTGTGGGTTGTTCTAGGACTAATAACTAGCTTTTTCTTTGCAGAATGGGGCGTGGGGCTGTGGAGCCATAGCTTATCCCTACAGGCAGACGCGGCACATATACTTTCGGATGCTGCTGCTTTGGGCTTAACACTGATAGCCTCTTTGCTAGCCAAACAGCCTGCCCATAATCAGGCGACATTTGGACATCGGAGAGTAGAAATTTTAGCAGCTTTGGTAAATGGTTTAGCGTTGATAGCGATCGCAGCCCTGATAATCTGGGAAGCTATTAACAGATTCCAAGTACCTTCGCCAGTATTAGGCTTGCCGATGCTAATTGTAGCAGTCATCGGTTTAGGTGTCAACACCCTGAACCTTACCCTACTCCACAAACATAGCCACAACGATTTAAACCTGCGGGGAGCCGTGCTCCATGTAGTTGCTGATGTAGCCAGCTCTATCGGCTTAATTCTGGCAGCCTTAGCTATTCACTTCTGGAATTGGGTATGGGCAGATGTGGCAGTCAGTCTACTGGTTGCTTGCTTAATCGGTATCAGTGCCTTACCACTGATTCAGGAGAGTCTGAAAATTTTGATGGAATACGCGCCTCCCTCAATTGCTCCCACCCAGGTAGAAGCTGCTCTCAAATCATATCCTGGTGTTTGTGAAGTAAAGAAACTGCATATCTGGAGAATTACCTCTACTCAGGTGATGCTGTGTGCCCATCTCACAGTCGAAGAACTAAATGTTGAACAACGAGACAAATTAATCAAGGAATTAGAGGTGCATCTTCATAAAAACTTCGGCATACACCAATCTATTTTGCAGCTAACAAGCCACAACTCTAATAATTCTATTGAACTTCATCCGTTATTTAATCAAAGTTTAATTGAGCTTTTGGCTATAAAATAGGTCGCTTGACTAATGAGAAGACCGAAACGTCTAAGAATGCTCCTCGTAGATACCAGTACGGCTCACGGCATAGTCAGATAGCAAAGGTACATTTGTACCAACACTGCTGCTAAATTCGTCTGTTAGCCTGTCTGCAAGTGCTTCAAATTCTCGATCGCTAATCTCTGAAACCGACTCGCTGACATCGGCTTGATTTCTACGTACTTCCTGCCAAGTCAAAAAATCAACAAAATCAAGGACTTCATGCCATCTTGTTTGAGGTAGCAAATATAGCTTGTTAACAATGTTCTCAATAGTTTCCTTCATGGGAGTTGGCTCGATTTTGGGATTATGAGTTCTTCTGTATTGATAAACTAGACCGAAAGCCAAAAGTTCTCTGCGTTCTCTGCATCTAGAGAGGTTAAAATTAATTTCACCTGCACTGGCTTGCGTTAAATTCCCCTCATTGGATAGAGGCAGCCTAAGCTTTCACTATTTTAAGTTAAAGGTAAGTCAACCACAAACTCCGGGAGTTTGCTACAGAATCTATGGTATCACAAGGCGCAGTAGAGTCATGCACGCAGCAAATAAGTGAAGCGATCGCTACCACCGCTAATATAGCAGCGGCAGCGGCACAAGCAGCAACAGACGCATGGGTTGCCGCAGCTCATAATGCCAACACGGTGGGAGAGACAGTTACACCTGCGGCGTTCCGATTTGTAGAGCAGGGAACAGAAACAGTAGGTCAATTCGTTACTCCTCTAGCTGAAAATCCTGTGGTAAAATTTGCAGCTAAAGTTCCGGGTATTAGCTTGCTATTTACAGCGCTGGGACACATCGATAGGGAAAAGGCACAGAAGGATTTAGACAAGCTGCGACAAGAACACCCTCAAGAAACACCAGAGCAGCTAGCTCACCGAATTATGGTTGACACAGCGATGATGGCGGGGGGAATTGGAATAATTACCAATTTTGTGCCGCCCTTGGCGCTAACTTTGTTTGCCATTGATATAGCAGCGATAACCACACTACAAGCTGAAATGGTTTATCGGATTGCGGGAGCTTACGGATTTTCCCTGCAAGAGCCAACGAGACGGGGCGAAGTTCTGGCAGTTTTCGGTTTATCTTTGGGAGGTTCTGGAACACTGAAAGTAGGACTCAGTCCCATCGAACTTCTGCCTGTCGTGGGCACTTTTGTGGGAGCATCTAGTAACGCGGCTTTAATTTACTCCCTCGGATACATAGCCTGTCGATTCTATGAGGCTAAAAGAAATTCTGCTGTACAAGGGGCATAACTTGCAGTTTATATCCATTTTTCTGGGTATCATCACTTGAATGTCTGAATCGCTAGCCATTGCCGTTTCTATCGCTTCTCGCCAGTGTGCCGGAAATCGCGAAAACTCTTGATTAATAAACCAGAACCAAATATGGGTGTCGAGAAGTAACGATGCCTGCGGCGTGCTGCGCCTACGCACATCCAGAAAGATACCGGTAAAAGTCAGGTCTATATTTGGCGCGTGAGAAAAGGAACTATACTGGCTCGTAGCGATATATCCTTTGTTGGGTTTCGCTGTCGCTCAACCCAACCTACTTGCTAAAGATTTAAAATCTCAAACCGACACCGCCTTGCACTGATACGGCGGTTCCTCCCCCGTTGCGGTAGGCATCAAAAGCAAAGACGGCATTGCCAAAAATAACAGTGTTGCTCCTGGGGAGGACATAATCAACCCCAGGCTGTAGCGCCAAACCAATTTTGTTGCCGACAGGCGATGGGTGATTACCTCCGGCAAGGGCTAATCCTGCCCCTAAGTAAGCAGTGGTTTGCCAATTAACGCGGACATCATAGGAAACCGTAGGCACAACGGCTACGTTAGAACCAATAAAAGCTTGCGCCCGCAAAGAAGCGGGAGCTTCCAATATTTTATAGCGTACAGCAATCACCCCAGCGATCGGGCGTCCGTCTCCAGCCCCATCCTGAGTAGCTCCCACGCTAACACCTGCACCCACATAACTCCCATAAGCTGCCTGAGCCGATGCTAGCTGAGGGGTAAAAAGGATTAAGGCAATACTCCCTATCGTGACAATTCCGACTCCTGACAAAAAAACCTGAAGACGCACCATTTCCCACTCCTCATAACCACAAAGCCAAATTATTGCTGGCTGCACTTGATTCTAGCAGCAGTATTTCACCGACATAGGGGATGGCGTCCACCCTGGCTACAAATATAAGCAATTTCCTTACGCTCTAAATTCTTGACTTGGGAGAAATCCACGCCCTTGACATGGGTGGCAGTTGCCGCAGTTGGTGGACCTTGAATAAATTGACCGGAATTGGCAGATAATGAAGGTATCAAAGTTGCTGCCTGAAAATCTGCTCCTGCTAAATTCGCCCCACGCAAGTCTGCCTGACTTAAATCGGCGTTCCGCAAGTCGGCATTTTGCAACTGGGCATTGCTGAGATTGGTACCAACCAGTTTAGTAGAACTTAAGTTGGCGTTTTCGAGATTAGCTCCACCCAAATTAGCCGCTGAAAGATCTGCCCCTTGCCAATCACTTTGAACTAGCATCGCAGAGGGCAACTGCGTCCCAACTGCGTTACTCTGCCCCAGACGGGCACCTTGGAGATCTGACTTGCTGAAATTAGCATCTGCCAAATTTGCACCTATGAGCGTGGCATTTTCTAAGACTGCCTCATGTAAATCGGCACCAACCAACTGGGCACCACTAAGGTTAGCACCCGTTAGGTGAGCTTCGGATAAGTTCGATCGATTCAGGGTAGCTCGAATTAAATTGCTACGATTCAAGGCAATATTGCTTAAAATTGCACCAGTGAGGTTAGCTTGTTTGAGATCGGCCCCACTGAGATCTGCTGCCCAATCATCGAAGGTACCAAAACGCCCATCATCCCCAACACCGTGGAAGCGGCTTTCCCGTAAACTGGCATTTGTCAGGATTGCTCCTTTGAAGTTAATCCCGGACAAGTCGGCTTTGTCCAGAACCAGATTGAACGGTGCCAGACCGCTGTTAACTGAGCTCAGGTTAACATGACTGAGATCTGCTTTATGGACTTCAGGGTTGTAGATGGTGAGGATTTTGGCTAGAGCTTCCTGGGTTGCCCTCAGTCGCAAGGCAATCAACTGCTTTTCTTCTGGAGTGCTGCTACTGGGCAACCTATTTGAGTCATTTGTCAAGGATTGATTTAGTTTTTGCAAGTCGGGCAGGGCGACAGGACCGACACTTACTATAGATTGCTCGATCGTACCCATTAATTCTGGCGTTTTTTCCTGAGAAAGCAAATTCACTAGAAAGGGAACCACACGAGGATCGTCAAGTGTTGCTAGTGCCACAATAACTGGGCGTCTATCTTGAGTGGTATTTGCTTCGGAGGAGCTTAATTGTTTAATCAGTGCTAGAAACAATAAGCTGTTGTTCTGTTTTAATGTTCGCCGATTCGCTTGATTTTGAATGTAAAGTTGGGTGCCCACAAAGGTGCCCAATACCAATGCCATCCCAGCTAGAGCTACAATTAACAAAGTCATTCCAGGGCGTTGGCGCATCCAATCCCACAGACGCCACTGAGGCCAACGGCGTTTTGGGGTGAGGACAATTGTAGTTACCTGTTCGT